>NZ_JBSGDB010000549.1:0-5392 GCF_053602155.1 Streptomyces sp. NPDC004561 | reverse complement strand
ACCGCGTCGGGGCGCACGGTCGGGGCGACCCCGGGCGCCCCGGACGTACCGGTGCGGGAGGCGGCCGCGCTCCTCGCCCTCCAGCCTCCCCAGCTCGCGATAGATCTGCTGGTGCGTCGCGGACCAGAAGTAGCCGATCGACTTGTCGAACCGGCGGGTCAGCTCCAGCCCCGACGACGGTTTTTCCAGCAGGGCGGTGAGGATCGCGTGCGGGAGTGACATGGGCTCATCCTAGGGACGCCGCGCGGCGGACCTACAGCGCCGCCGCCAGCTCGGTGCCCTGCTTGATGGCGCGCTTGGCGTCCAGCTCGGCCGCGACGTCCGCGCCGCCGATCAGGTGCGCGCTGCGCCCGGCGGCGACCAGCGCCTCGAACAGCTCGCGGCGCGGCTCCTGCCCGGTGCACAGCACCACGGTGTCGACCTCGAGGACGGTGCTCTCCTCGCCGACGGTGATGTGCAGGCCCGCGTCGTCGATCCGGTCGTAGCGCACGCCCGGCACCATGGTGACCCCGCGGTGCTTCAGCTCGGTGCGGTGGATCCAGCCGGTGGTCTTGCCGAGCCCGGCGCCGACCTTGGTGGTCTTGCGCTGGAGCAGGTGGACCTGGCGAGGCGGAGCCGGCCGCTGCGGTGCGGCGAGACCGCCCGGCGCCCGGTAGTCCATGTCCACGCCCCAGCTGCGGAAGTACGCCTCGGGGTCCTCGCTCGCCTTGTCGCCGCAGTCGGTGAGGTACTCGGCGACGTCGAAGCCGATGCCGCCGGCCCCGAGGACGGCGACCCGGTCGCCCACCGGGGCGCCGCCCAGCACGTCGAGGTAGCCGAGGACGCGGGGGTGGTCGGCGCCCGGGATGTCGGGGGTGCGCGGGGTGACGCCGGTGGCGACGACCACCTCGTCGTAGTCCGCCAGATCCTCGGCCGTCACCCAGGCGCCGAGGCGTACGTCGACGCCGTGGGCGTCGAGCTGGTGGCGGAAGTAGCGCAGCGTCTCGTCGAACTCCTGCTTTCCGGGGACCTTGCGGGCGACGTTGAGCTGGCCCCCGACCTCGCTCGCGGCGTCGAACAGCGTGACCGCGTGGCCGCGTTCGGCGGCGCTGACGGCGCAGGCGAGTCCGGCCGGGCCGGCGCCGACCACGGCGACGCGCTTCCTCAGCCGCGTCGGCGAGAGCACCAGCTCGGTCTCGTGGCAGGCGCGCGGATTGACCAGGCAGGAGGTGATCTGCCCGCTGAAGGTGTGGTCGAGGCAGGCCTGGTTGCAGCCGATGCACGTGTTGATGGCCTCCGGTGTGCCGGCGGCGGCCTTGGCGACGAAGTCGGGGTCGGCGAGCATGGGCCGGGCCATGGAGACCATGTCCGCGTACCCGCCGGCCAGCAGCTCCTCCGCCAGCTCCGGGGTGTTGATGCGGTTGGTGGTCACCAGGGGCACGGACACCTCGCCCATGAGCTTCTTGGTGACCCAGGTGTAGGCGCCGCGCGGCACGGAGGTGGCGATGGTGGGGATGCGTGCCTCGTGCCAGCCGATGCCGGTGTTGATGATCGTCGCCCCGGCGGCCTCGACGGCCTTGGCGAGCGTGACGACCTCCGCCAGGGAGGAGCCGCCCGGGACCAGGTCCAGCATGGAGAGCCGGTAGATCAGGATGAAGTCGGGGCCGACGGCCTCGCGCACCCGCCGGACGATCTCGACGGGGAAGCGCATGCGGTTCTCGTACGAGCCGCCCCACCGGTCCTCGCGCCGGTTGGTCGGGGCGGCGACGAACTCGTTGATGAGGTAGCCCTCGGAGCCCATGATCTCGACGCCGTCGTAGCCGGCCCGCTGGGCGAGGCGCGCGGCGCGGGCGTAGTCGTCGATGGTCCGCTCGACCTCGGCGTCGGTGAGTGCGCGCGGCACGAAGGGGCTGATCGGGGCCTGCAGGGCGCTCGGCGCGACGAGGTCCCGGTGGTAGGCGTACCGCCCGAAGTGCAGGATCTGCATCGCGATCCGGCCGCCCGCGCCGTGCACCGCCTCGGTGACGGCCCTGTGCTGCTCGGCCTCCGCCTCGGTGGTCAGCTTGGCGCCGCCCTCGTACGGCCGCCCCTCCTCGTTGGGCGCGATACCGCCGGTGACGATGAGCCCGACGCCGCCGCGGGCGCGGGCCGCGTAGAACTCCGCCATCCGCTCGAACCCACGCTCGGCCTCCTCCAGGCCGACGTGCATGGAGCCCATGAGCACGCGGTTGGGCAGCGTGGTGAAGCCCAGGTCGAGCGGGGTCGTCAGATGCGGGTAACGGCTCATGGGGCCCTCCGTGCGCGGTGTGGTCGCCTCCTGTTGTAGAGGAAGCGGACCCGTTTATGCAACTAGTTGCACAACCGCCGCGCACGGACGGGCACACGGACGCCCCGGGCGGCGGGGCCGCCCGGGGCGTGTGGAGACCGGTGGCGCCGGTCAGCGACTCTCCAGGCGCAGGTGGAGGTCCCTCTCCTGGTCGCCGGAGGCCGTGCAGGTCTCCTGGACGGTGAACATCGTGTCGAGGGTGTGGCGGAACCGGTCCACGGCCCAGTAGCCGCCCTGGACGTCCGCCTGCACGGACGAGTCCAGGTGCACCGGCGGACAGCCCTGCTCATGAGCGTCGGCGACGTCGTACGAGCCGAGCCACACCATGGGGCGGGTCTCGTGGAGCTGCTGAGGCACCTCGTCGGCGCCCCGGTCGGACGCGAAGCAGGAACTCAGCGCCTCGAAGACGAGACGGGCGTCCTCCTTGGAGCATCCGCTGATCTCCACCATGACGGTTTCCGGATGCGACCGCTCCCTGTTCGCCATTGATCGCTCCTTTCGTGGCCGCGCTGCGGTGGAACGGGGTACCCCGCCGAACCGCGTCCACCCTTCAGGAAAGCACCGCGGGCCGTCGAGCACACCTCAGCCGCGGGAGAACTTGTACGTCTTGCTGTCGGTGAGGATGCAGAAGCCCGGAGACATGACGATCACTCGCAGAACACCCGTCCGCCGGTCGTAGTCGATGCCCTCCACCTCGAACGTGCCCGAGCAGGAGCTGCGCAGCGGCAGCCGGCGCACGGCCGTGACATGGCCGGAGACGTCGCCCGAGCCGCTCGGCGGGGCCGAGAGGTCGATCTGGAGCAGCGGCTTGGTCATGCCGAAGAGGCTGCCGTCCGGGTCGTCGGAGGAGCACAGCAGGGTCGTCGGACCGGAGAAGTCGCAGCCCTGCACGTCACGGACGGGGTGGTCCAGGTTCACCGTCGCGACCTGCGGGAGGTTCGCCGAGGGCGAGGTGCTCGGGTTCTCGCCCGGGGTCGGGAAGACCAGCAGGCGGGTCATCGTGCCCCATTCGCCGGAGAGCATCCACTGGCCGTCGGGCGAGATCGCGTCCCAGGAGTTGTTCAGGGCCTCGCCGGGGCTCAGCGTGTGCACGTACTCCGACCAGGTTCCTCCGGGCGACTGGACGCGGAACATCTTCGAGTTGCCGGAGTCCTGCTGGTAGGGCTCGATGTAGTAGCCCTGGTAGGAGGCGTCGGGATCGCCCACGTGGTTCCAGCCGCGGCTGGAGACGCCGAGCGGGATGGTGCCGATGCCGGTGTAGTGGTTCGGGCTGTTCGCCGGGACCTCCACCGAGGTCAGCCCCTGGCTCTCGGTCAACGGGTCGGCGCGGTCGGATCCGGTCTCGGTCCAGGTGCCGGCCGCCGAGGCGGGGACGGGCACGGCGAGGGACACGACGGCGGCGGTGGCGAGGGTGACGAGTCCGGCGAGAACTGCGTGACAACGTTGCCGGGCGGACGCGGGCATGGCCGACTCCTCGGACGGGGGTGGGGGCACTCGCTCGGCGCACAGTCTGGCGTGGCGTGCTAGTCATGTACAGGCCAATACAGCAACATGAGCGTGAACTCTCACGGTCCGCCCGGCCGCGCTGTACGGTCTCGGCAGGAGGCCCCGCATCGCGCACCGTCGGGCGTGGCGACTTCGGCACGTCCGCCGCCGTCGTGAGGGATGGTGGAGAGAGACGGCAAGGGCCTCGGAGAGTCGGGTGTGAGCGCGGTAGAACAAGGGGAGTCGGCACGGGGGACGGCGTGCCGTGCGGACGGGCGAAGGCGGTGCGTGGCATGAGTGCAGCCGAGGCTCCGGTGACGGAGGGCGGTGAGCCCGTGCGTGGCCCCGAACGGCCGGGCGGGCTCCTCGACGTGCTCGGCGTGGCCTCGGTGGTGCTGGACACCGAGGGCCGCATCGTGCTGTGGAGCCCCCAGGCGGAGGAGCTGTTCGGCTACACCGCGCAGGAGGCCCTGGGCGAGTACGCCGCCCGGCTGATGGTGCACGAGCGGCACATCGAGCTGGTCGGCAAGCTCTTCGCCGACGTGATGCGCACCGGGCAGAGCTGGGCCGGCGGTTTCCCGATCCGGCACAAGGACGGCAGCACCCGTCTGGTGGAGTTCCGCAACATGCGGCTGCTGGACGACCACGGGGACGTGTACGCCCTCGGGCTCGCCGCCGACCAGTCGACCGTACGGCGCCTGGAGCAGGACGTGGCGCTGTCCGAGCGGATGGTCAGGCAGTCGCCGATGGGGCTCGCCGTGCTCGACACGCAACTGCGGTTCGTCTCGGTCAACCCCGCCCTGGAGAAGATCAACGGGCTCCCCGCCGCCGGGCACGTCGGGCGCACCCTGCGCGAGGTGCTGCCGCAGTTGCACACCGAAGCCCTGGAGGCCGCCACCCGCCGGGTGCTGAACACGGGTGCGCCGCTGATCGACGACATCCTCGTCGGCCGTACCCCCGCCGACCCGGACGCGGACCACTCCTGGGCGGTGTCGCTGTACCGCCTCGACGACTCCACGGGCAATGTGCTCGGTGTGGCGTGCTCGATGGTGGACATCACCGAGCAGCACCGGGCCTCCCTGGAGGCGGAGGCCGCGCGGCGCCGGCTCGCGGTCATCGCCGACGCCTCCGCCCGGATCGGTACGACGCTGGAGCTGGAGCGCACGGCCAGCGAGCTGGCCGAGGTCGCCGTGCCCGAGCTGGCCGACGTGGCGGCCGTGGACCTGCTGGACGCCGTCGTGGAGGGGCGGCCCAGCACGCTCGGCCCGTCGGAGGACGCGGTGATCCGGGCCTTCGCGCTCCGGCCCGAGAACGGTTCGGACGCCGTACGGGCGGCCGACCGGCCCGGCCAGATCGCCCGGTACGGGCCCGACCGCCTGGTCACCGAGTGCGTGCGCACCGCCGAGGCGGTGCTGGTGCCGCAGGTCAAGGACGAGGACCTGCCGCGCATCGCCCGCTCCCCCGAGGCGGCCGTGCTGCTGGGCCGCGCGGGCCTGCACTCGTACCTCGCGGTGCCGCTCATCGCGCGCGGCGAGGTGCTGGGCGCGCTCGACCTCAAGCGGACCCGCAATCCGGCGCCGTTCGACGAGGACGACGTCCTGC
>NZ_JBSGDB010000548.1:0-5403 GCF_053602155.1 Streptomyces sp. NPDC004561 | reverse complement strand
CGCGGGGCGGTCTGCGACAACGGCGCTCCCATCGCCACCGTCGGACCCCACAGCTCCAGCGACGGCGTGCGCCCGGGATGCACCGACGGCATCGAGGTCGAAGACGGTGTCGTGGCCAGCTTCCGGGTGATCAAGCACCACAAGGAGGACTGACGCGCGGCCCGACCGCATACTGTGGAGCCCCGGCCCGCCGGAATCGGGCCGGGGTCCAAGTAGGACCATTCTCCGACAGCCACGCCCCGTGCACACCCTGCCGGAGCCGGACACCAGGCACGCAGGATGCGGTGTCCGCGCGGCTGTCCCACCTTCACCGGCGGGCCCACCTGGGGGTTTCCGGCCGCCGGTGCCTGTTCCCGAGCCGGCGCCCCGGCACTCTTCCCGGCGTTTTTCCGTTCCGCGAACGGGTGAAGGAGTGACATGGGTATCTGCCTCGTGGAAGACGTGAGCGACGACACCTATGTCCTGGACGGCCTCGACATCACGTTGACCCCGGCTCTGCCGTGGCTGGGACACCAGGTCTGCTGGGAGATGAACGGCCACCTCAAGGAGTCCGTCGACCTGACCCGGATCACCTGCAACGTGATCATGAAGTTCGGCCCGGTGAAGATGCTCGACAGGAACTACGGACTGCCCGAACTGCTGGAGAGCGTGGGCGCGAGACTGTCGGGTGACCTCAGGCCGCCCGCAGGGCCGTGGCGGCTGACGTGGAACCTCCAGCTTCCCGAGACGGTGCCGGTGGCCGAGCACCGCATCCTGCTGCGCGCCTGGACGGGCAGCGGAAAGAACTTTCTCGCGCTGAACATCGCTGTGAACTTCAACCGCAGCTTCCGTCCGG
The DNA here is from genome assembly GCF_053602155.1 of Streptomyces sp. NPDC004561. NCBI lineage: Bacteria > Bacillati > Actinomycetota > Actinomycetes > Kitasatosporales > Streptomycetaceae > Streptomyces > Streptomyces sp. NPDC004561. The sequence continues at coordinate 4,568 of NZ_JBSGDB010000548.1, read as the reverse complement.
CCGCGACGAGCGGCAGCGCAGGCTCAACGCGTGCCGGACGGCTCACGCTGTGAGGCGGGCGCGAGCGCTACACCTCCGCCCCCAGGCTGAGGTTCCCGGTGCGAATCGACGGTATGTCAGATCAGCAGCACTCCGTGGCTCTGACTGCGTGATCCACAGCGGCGGAGGGCACATCGTTGCCCAGAGCCCCTCTTCCGCCTTCTGAGACACCGGCGACATGCGCGAGGTGACGGAACAGCTGCTGAAACTCTGGGCCGGCGGGTCCGGTTGCCGGCTGCCGGGATCGCACGGTGTCCGCGTCACCGGACGGCATCACCCCGTCGACATGAGGCGGCACATGGCTTACCCGCTCCTCAGCGAGGCTGTGCTGGTGCGGCTTTGTGCGGTGTGCGCAGGGCGAGGAGGGCGACGTCGTCGAGGCCGGGCGGGTGGACGCGGTGCAGGAGCTGGTCGGTGAAGGACGGCAGGGGGCGGTGGGCGAGGGCGGCGGCATGTTGGCGCAGTCGGTTCAGGCCCTCGTCGAGGGTACGGCCGGGCGCTTCGACGAGGCCGTCGGTGTACAGCAGGAGCGTGCAGCCCGGGGGCAGGAGGACGGTGGCATCGGGGCGGGAGGTGCGCACTCCCGTCCCCAGCAGGAGACCGTGGCCGTCGGTGAGGTACTGGGCCAGTCCGTCCCGGGTGATGAGCAGGGGAGGGGGGTGGCCGGCGTTGGTCCAGGACAACTGCCAGTGGCCGTCGCTGGTCTTCGTCACCCGGGCGAAGGCGAGGGTGGCCATGGCGACATCGGTGATCGGCATGATCGCCTCATCCAGGCGTTCGACGATCCGGCTGGGGGGCTGCTGCTGGGACCAGGCGTAGGCGCGGAGCATGTTGCGCAGCTGGGCCATGCCGGCGGCGGCTTCCAGGTCGTGGCCGACGACGTCGCCGACGGCGAGCGCGGTGGCGCCGTCGGGCAGGGTGAAGGCGTCGTACCAGTCGCCGCCGACCTGGGAGGCGTCGGGGGCGGGCAGGTAGCGGACGGTCATCTGCAGGCCGGGCACGCTCGGCATCTGGGGCAGCAGGTGGTTCTGCATGGTCTCGGCGACCTTGCGCTGGCGCTGGTAGAGGCGGGCGTTGTCCAGGGCCAGGCCGGCGCGACGGGCGATGTCCTCCAGCAGGGGCAGGTCGGCAATGGTGAAGGCGCCGGGCTGGGCGGCGCGGCCGAGGGTGAGGGCTCCCAGGACGTCGCGGGTGCTGCGCAGGGGTGCCATGGCCGCGGAGTGGATACCGGTGGTCTCGAACAGGCGCTGCTGCTCGGCCGTGATCCCGGAGTCGGGGGAGCCCTGGTAGGTGTCGGGGCCGGCCAGAGCGGAGGCGACGCCGCGCAGTGCCTTCGACAGGGGCATCAAAGACTCCTCCGGGACCGGCGGCATGGGCCCTTGGAGGTCCTCGTGGTGGATCAGGGTGCCGCCGTCGGCCTGGACCACGGCGGTGCGCCACACCTCGTCGCGTTCGGTGATCAGGTCGATGACGGCCCAGTCCGCCAGGCGCGGCAGGACCAGGGCCGTGAGCCGGCGCAGCGCCTCCTCGACGTCGAACGTGGACGTCAGCTGCGTAGTGGTCTCGGCGAGCAGGGCGAGTCGCTCGAAGTCGCTCAGCGTCCCGGCGGCCCGCTTCGGACGCGGTCCGGTGCCAGGGACCTGCTCGGGGACGTAGAAGACGACGAGTGTGCCGGCGCCGTGGTCGCCGATGTCGTACGGCGTGATCGTCCAGGAGATGGGGAGCAGGGAGCCGTCACCGTGGGCGAAGTACTCGCCGCCGCCCTGGGCCGGGCTCCCGGCGTGGAACGCCTGTCGCATGCCGCACTGCGTCGCGGGCAGCTCCTGGCCCTGCGGTCCGCGGTGCAGCAGGTCGTGAGCGTCCTGCCCCACGAGCTCGTCGGCAGGGCGGCCCAGCAGGTCTTCGGTGCGACGGTTGGCGGCGACGATACAGCCCTGCTCGTCCACGACGTAGGCCCCCGCCCCGATGGCCTCCAGCGCCGGGACGAGGTGAGCAGAGGGCACTGCCGCGGCCTGTTTCTGCTCGCTCTGCGTGCGCTCCGGTCCCACCATGTCCTCGCCTCCCTTAAAGGTCTCGCTTCCCCTTACCCGTGTGCCCCGTTACCCGTGTGCCCCGCTGCAGGGGAGGGTCAGCCGCCGGGCCGGCAGCCAGCGGTGTCCCGCCCCTGATGCCGCGCAGCGGGCTGTCGACGCGTCCTGGCCGGCATCCTGCCCACCGGGCTCTTGCTGGATTTGTCGACCAACGCCGAGTATGCCGAGAGGGCACGGCGCCGACGCGGCGGCCGTGCCCTTTCACCGGAGCGGTGCCTGGACTGCTGCGTACTGCGTCGCCGGCTTCCCTGCTCGGCAGGCGGGTGACTCCTGGAACTGGTCGGATGGTGGGGAAGGGAGGTGCTGTTGCGTGACCGGCTATGTGTCGCCGGAGAACGTGACCGAGGTGACCCGGGTGCTGGACCTGAGCGGAGTGTTCGCCAACGGCACGCTGGGCGGGGTGCTGGCACGGGCCAGCCGTCTGGACCTGTTCGGCTTCCTGGTCATCGGCATCGTCTCCGGTCTCGGCGGCGGTATCCTCCGCGACACTCTGCTGCAGCACGGCACGCCCGTCGCCCTGACCGACTACACCTATATCGCGGTCGCCACTGCCGGGACGATGCTGGCCTTCGTGGCCGACCTGAGCCGTCACACCTCCGGCTGGGCGTTCAACCTGCTCGATGCCCTGGCGCTCAGCGTCTGGGCGGTCGCCGGGGCGCAGAAGACCCTCGCGGTCGGCCTGGGCTGGCTGCCGGCCGTGCTGCTGGGCACGATCACGGCGGTCGGTGGCGGTGCCATCCGGGACCTGCTGCTGGCGCGCACCCCTGCCGTCTTCGGCTTCACCCCCTTGTACGCGACCGTGGCGATGCTGGTGAGTGGGGTGATGGTCCTCTGCAGCCGGCTGGGCGTGCCCACGGTCGGCATTGTGGCCGGGGTCGTGGTCGGCGTCGCGTTGCGGCTGGCCGCGTTGACCTGGGGCTGGAGGTTGCCGGGCAGCCGTGACTGGCGTCCGGGTGCCATGCGCGGCCGCGGCCCCTGAGCCCGACCGGCGAGACGAGCGATCATCGGAGAGGAGCACGCAGCCATGACCCTCAAGGAGTCCGTGGACGCGGTGGTGGCAGAGCTCGCCGGCATCCGGTCCGAGCTGGAAGCCTTCTACGAGGACCTGCACATCCATCCGGAGCTGGGACGGCAGGAGCATCGGACGGCCACCCGAGTGGCGGACCGTCTGGGGGAGTGCGGCTATCAGGTGCACGACGGGATCGGTGGCACCGGCGTGGTCGGTGTACTGGCCAACGGCCACGGCCCCGCCGTTCTGCTCCGGGCCGACATGGATGCCCTGCCGGTCCGCGAGGAGACCGGTCTGCCGTATGCCAGCACGGCCCGCGCCACCGATGCCTCCGGAGGGCAGGTGCCCGTGGCGCACGCGTGCGGGCACGACATGCACGTCACCTGTCTGCTGGGGGCGGCACGTCTGATGGCGACAGCCCAAAGGGTCTGGCAGGGCACGCTGCTGGCCCTGTTCCAGCCCGCCGAAGAGCCCGGCGACGGCGCCGACCGGATGCTCGCCGACGGGCTCACCGGCCGTGTTCCCCACCCGGACGTCGCATTCGCCCAGCACGTGCTGCCCTATCCCGCCGGTCAGGTCGGCACACGCGCCGGGTCCTTCCTCTCCGCGGCGGACAACATCAAGATCACGGTCCATGGCAGAGGCGCTCACGGATCGGCACCCCAGGCCGCGATCGACCCCGTGGTGATGGCCTCGATGATCGTCGTCCGTCTCCAGACGATCGTCTCGCGCGAGCTGGCCGCCACCCAGCCGGCGGTGCTGACCGTGGGCTCCGTGCAGGCGGGCACGAGCGGCAACGTGATCCCGGAGACGGCCGAGCTGCTGGTCAACGTGCGCACCTACGACGAGGACACCCGCCAGGCGGTCCTGGCCGCGATACGGCGCATCGTCAGGGCCGAGTGCGACGCTTCCGGGGCGACCCGCGAGCCGCAGATCGAGGAGGGCACCCGTTTCCCGCCGACCGTCAACGACGCCACGGTGACCCGCGAGGTCGCCGCCGCCTTCACCGCGACCTTCGCAGAGCGCGCCGGCACCGCCGCCCTGCAGAGTGCCAGCGAGGACTTCAGCCGGATCCCGGACGCCTTCGGCATCCCCTACACCTACTGGGCCCTCGGCTGCATCGATCCGGACACCTATCAGACTGCTCAGCAACGCGGCACGGTCTCCCAGGACATCCCGGTCAACCACAGCCCCCGCTTCGCACCAGTCCTCCAGCCCACCCTCGACACCGGCGTCCAAGCCCTGATCGCGGCCTCACTGACCCGACTTGCCGGCCCCGACCCCACCAGCCTGTGAGGCAACGCCTGGGCTTCTCGCCATGCCGGTCGGGCTTCGCGACGGGCCGGCCCGGCCCGTAGAACGTTGATGGCGCCCACGGTGTCCGCGTGCGCGTGGTGGCCGCACGAGACGCAGCGGAAGGTCTCCTGTGT
>NZ_JBSGDB010000547.1:0-5416 GCF_053602155.1 Streptomyces sp. NPDC004561 | reverse complement strand
GTCTGCTCAACGCGGCGGCCGAGCTGCCCGCCGGGGACGAGGGCCGTGCCGTGGTGCGCCGCCACAAGGAGGAAGTGGAGCGTCTGCTGGCCGGCCACCTGCGGGAGCTGCTGCCCGGGCGGCCCGACGAGGCCGGCGCGGCGGCCGAGCATCTGTCGTTCCTGCTGGAGGGCGCGATGGCCCGTGCCGGCCTGGAGGGCCACGGCGCCCGGCTGCGCCACGCCCGGGCGATGGCCGCGGACCTCCTGGACCGGCTGTGAGGCGGCCCGGATCCGGCGGTCGGTCGGTCGGTGCGGGATCGCTGTGCGTGCTGGCCGCATCGGTGCTGTGGGGTACGACGGGGACCGCGGCCACCCTCGCCCCCGCCGTGGGGCCACTGGCTATCGGGGCCGTCGCCATGGGGGTGGGCGGACTGCTCCAGGCGCTGGCCGCCGCACCCCGACTCGCCGGGCAGGGGCGGCGGTTGCGGGCGCAGCGCGGCGTGGTGCTGCTCGGCGCGGTCGCGGTCGCGGTCTATCCCCTGGCGTTCTACACCTCCATGCATCTGGCCGGGGTGGCCGTGGGCACGGTGGTGTCGATCGGTACGGCCCCGCTGGCTTCGGCCGTGATCGAACGCCTCGTGGACCGCCGGAGCCTGTCGCGCCGTTGGACGTTCGGCGCCGCCCTGGGACTGCTGGGCACCGTGCTGCTGTGCGTGGCCGAGGCGACGGGGGCGGGCAGCGGCCCGGAGCGGCGGTCGGCGGGGGCCACGGTGCTCGGTGTCGTGCTGGGCCTGGTCGCCGCCACGACCTACGCCCTCTACTCCTGGGCGGCCCACCGGCTGATCACCCGGGGTGTCCCCTCCCGCGCGGCGATGGGCGCCGTCTTCGGGCTGGGCGGGGTGCTGCTCCTGCCCGTCCTGCTGGCCACCGGCGCGCCGCTCGTCGGCTCGTGGTCCAACGCGGCCGTCGGCGTCTACATGGCCCTCGTACCGATGTTCACCGGTTATGTCCTGTTCGGCTGGGGACTGGCGCATGTGCCCGCCAGCACCGCGACGACGCTGTCCCTGCTCGAACCGGCCGTGGCCGCCGTGCTGGCCGTCCTGGTCGTCGGCGAACGCCTCCCCGTCACCGGCTGGCTCGGCATCGGCCTCGTCGTCGGCTGCCTCGCCGTCCTCACGGCACCCGGCCGCCCGGTACGGCCCCGGCGGCAGCGGAACCGTCGCGGTGAGGCGACCGAGCGGGCCGCCGTCCCGGTCACCACCCCTCCGGAATGAGAACGGGCCGTCACGGTGCGCTGTTCGTCGGCACGGACGGTGTGCGCCAGACGAACACCTCGGTGCTGGGGGCGCGTTCGGAGAAGAGGCCCTTCGGGGAGGCCGCCGCAAGCAGGCGGCGCAGGTCCGCTTCGAAGGCGTCGCGCCGGGTTCCGAAGAGGCGGGGCGCCGAGTACGACATCGAGAAAGTCCAGGCGACGACGTCGGCGACGGTGCGCTCAAGCGCCTGTCCGCCGGGCACGATGTACCGGTCGGGAACCAGGAAGCCCGCGCGTGCCGGCACCAACGCCTCGCCGCCGGGTGTCCCGTTCGGCAACAGCCCGCGGCCCGCGCGACGGACCGGTCCGAAGTAGCGCTTGACCAGGTCGTCGATGTCCGCGTACGGCACGGCCGGATACGGCAGGCCCTCGACCGTCCGCGGCTCGGCCTTCGGGTCGGACACGCGGACCACCGCTCCCCCGGGGCGGAGCATGTCGCGGACGGTACGCGCCACGCGTTCGCGGTCCGTCCAGTGGAAGGACTGGGCGAACACCGCGACCGTGAACACACCGAGGTCGGCCGGGAGTTCCTCGGCTCGGATCCGTACCCAGCGCGTCCGGTCACCCACCCCCGCGGCGGCCGCCCGGCGCCCGGCTTCGCCGATCATCCCGGGGTCCGGGTCGACACCGACGGCCTCCCGGAAGAGACCGGCCAGGGGGACGGTGACGGTGCCCGGTCCGCAGCCCACGTCGAGGAGGCGCCCGTGGCCGTCGGCCGCCAGCACCTCGGCCAGAAGCCGTACCAGGCCGGGGGCGTACGGCAGCCGGCCCCGCTCGTAATGGGCGGCCGCTCCCGCGAACAGGGTCTCGTCCCACTCCCAGCCGTCGGTCACAGCGGTCTCCGCTCGGTGCGTGGGCGTGGCCGGTGCGGTCGGCACGATGATTCCACGGCTGGGGCGGGGGCCGTCCTCAACGCAGTCGCGAGAAACCGACTCTGCGGTTTTGTACGGGCGGAGTCAGGAGGGGCAGGGCGCGTCAGGAGGGACGCTGTGACGGGGTGATCCTCCGTCAGGTGCGGGCGCCCGCCAGAGCGGGTTGCTGCCGTACCTCTGCGATCACCCGCGCGCCCCGGTCCGCTGCGGTGTCGAGACGGACCAGGACCGCCGGGGCGGCGATCGCGGGGAGCAGGTGGTTGAAGAGCGCCGACATTCGGTCGTCCAGGTCGGACCAGTCGGCGACGGCCTGCGAGACGAACTGCACCCCGATCCAGGCGCCGAGGAAGACCTGGGCGGTCTCCTCCGGCACCACGTGCGGCAGCACCTCGCCCCTGCCCTTGGCCTCCGTCAGCAGGGACGCGGTCAGTTCGGCCCACGCCGGCCAGGCACTGCCGAAGACGTCCCGCCCCTGGAGGTCGGCCGCGAGCCGGACACCGGCGAGCAGCAGCGGTTCGCGGGGCAGCCGCTCGGCCAGGGTCATGCCCGCGTCCACCCATTCCTGCAGCTTCAGTTCGCGGGGGACGTGGTACTCGGCCGTTATCTGTTCCCGCAGCACGCCCTGGGCGAGGGCCGCCTTGGAGTCGAAGTGGAAGTACAGGGCGCCCTTGGTCACGCCGGCCCGGTTGAGGATTTCCGCGATGGTCGCCGCGGCGTACCCGCGCTCGGCGAAGACGGCCGCGGCGGCTTCCAGAACAGCACGTCGGGTCCGGACAGCTCGCTCCTGCTGAGCCATGGACCCTCCTCAAGCTGAAAATTAAACCAAACAGGTTTTACCTTACCCCAAGGCTCTTCAACCAAAAGGAGTCAGCGGGCGGTTGCCCGCACTGGCACATGCGGCTGACATGGGCTGGAGCGTCGGCGTGGCGCCGGTCGCCGGTGACCGGTCCTCGAAGCGTCCGGTGTATCGTGAGCCTGGGTAATTCAAATTTGAAGCAAATGGTCAGCAGCACCTCGCCCCTCGGGAGGACGCCATGCGCGTCGCGATCACCGGGTCCCACGGACTCATCGGCTCCGCCCTCACCCGCTCGCTCCTGACGGACGGTCACCAGGTCGTCCGCCTCGTGCGCGGCACGTCGGCCGGCGCCCAGCGGGACGGCAGCGAGTCGGCGTACTGGGACCCGGCCGCCGGCCGGGTCGAGCCCGGGGCGCTGGACGGTGCCGACGCCGTCGTACACCTGGCCGGCGCCGGCGTCGGGGACAAGAGGTGGACCGACGCCTACAAGCGGGAGATCCACGACAGCAGGGTGCACGGCACCCGGACCGTCGCGCGGGCCTGCGCCGGCTCGGCCGCTCCGCCGCGCGTCCTGGTCTCCGCGTCCGCGACGGGCTACTACGGCGACACGGGCGAGCGGATCGTCGACGAGAGCGAGCCGGCCGGGTCCGACTTCCTGGCCTCCGTGTGCGTCGACTGGGAAGCGGCCGCCGATCCGGCCCGGGAGGCGGGCATCCGGGTGGTGCATCCACGCACGGGCCTGGTGGTCTCGGCCAAGGGCGGCGCCTTCGGACGGCTCTTCCCGCTGTTCCGCATGGGCCTGGGCGGCCGGCTCGGCTCCGGTGACCAGTACTGGCCGTTCATCTCGCTGACCGACCACATCGCGGCCCTGCGCTTCGCCATCGACACCGCGGAACTCTCCGGCCCCGTCAACTTCACGGCCCCGGAACCGCAGACCAACCGTGCGGTGACCCGGGCGATGAGCCGCGCCCTGCACCGCCCGGCGCTCGCCACCGTCCCCGGCTTCGCCCTCCGGGCCGCGCTCGGCGAGTTCGCCACGGGCATCACCTCCAGTGCCCGCGTCGTCCCGGCGGCCCTGCTGAAGGCGGGCTTCGCCTTCCGTCACCCGACGTTCGAGCAGGCCCTGGACTCGGTACTGGGAAGCGCCGACTGAGCCTCGTGGCGGCCCGTGCAGTGCAGTGGCGCCCGTTCGCAGGGTGCGAGCACGCCCGGCGGGGCGGTGACGGCCCCCGGACGGCAGGTGCCTCCACTATCTGTCGGGCGGACACGGAGCCTCCCGGCCCGGCACCGGACGCATTGCGGTTGCCGCGGATTCCCGTGATCCTTGCCTGTATCGTCCCTTTACCAGCGGAATGCACCATGTTGACGACCTGTCGGTGACGAAGGAGGACGCCGTGTGCCGCCTTTTCGGCCTGACCAGCTCGCCCCAGCGCACGCACGCCACGTTCTGGCTGCTCGAGGCCCCCGACAGCCTCAGCGCACAGAGTCATCGCGAGCCGGACGGCACCGGGCTCGGGTACTTCAGGGCCGACGGCACGCCCGAGGTGCACAAGGATCCGATCGCCGCCTATGAGGACCGTGCCTTCGCCCAGGAGGCCCGCCAGATCGAGTCGGCCACCTTCCTCGCGCACATCCGCTACGCCTCCACCGGCGGCCTGGACGTACGCAACACCCATCCCTTCGAGCAGCACGGCCGCCTGCTCGCGCACAACGGCGTGATCGAGGGACTCGACCGGCTCGACCGGCATCTGGGCGAGGACCGCGCCCTCGTGCACGGCGACACCGACTCCGAGCGGTTCTTCGCCCTCGTCACCCGCGAGACCGAGGCACGCGGCGGCGACGTGTCCGCCGGCCTCGTGGCCGCGGCCCGCTGGGTCGCCGAGAACCTGCCCCTCTACGCCCTGAACATCATCCTCGTCACGGACTACGAGCTGTGGGCCCTGCGCTATCCCGCCACCCACGAGCTGTACGTCCTCGAACGGCCCGCGGGCGGCCATCACGGGTCACGTCATCTCGACCACACCGGCCGCCACGGGCGGCTGCGCGTCCACTCGGCGGCGCTGGCCGACGCGTCCTCGGTCGTCGTGGCGAGCGAACCCATGGACGAGAACCCGCACTGGCGCCTCCTGCAACCCGGCGAACTGCTGCACGTGGACCGCGCCCTGCACGCCGTGTCCCACATCGCCCTGCCCGATCCGCCGGCCCACCCCATGACCCTCGACGATCTGCGTCCCGACGCGGCGGCCTCGCAGCGGCCCGTCTAGAGCGCGGCTCGGGCCGCCGCTTCCGGTGACCCGGCTCACGTCTCGGAAAGTTGCGCAACCCTTAAACTGTCGCCGTGGAGACGACCGAGGTGACGGGCTGGGAGAACGCGGTGCTCGAGGGTGGGTCCGGAACGGTCGCCGGTGAACATACGACCGGTGCGGTTGCCGCCGTGCGCGGCCGGCGCCAGCCC
>NZ_JBSGDB010000546.1:0-5430 GCF_053602155.1 Streptomyces sp. NPDC004561 | reverse complement strand
GCGCGTGGGGCGCCTCGCAGGCGGCCCCGATCCGCGCCGGTGCCGCGGGTGGGGGAGCGGGACGGTCCTCGGAGCCGATTGTCAGACCCCGCCCGTAGAGTCGGAGACATCTGATCCGAGGCACGGGCGGGAGGTGGCAGGACGTATGAGCGGCAGCGGCACGGCTGTGGTGGCCGAGCGCACGGGAGGTTCCCGGGAGAAGGGGACCGGGCACCCGGTGCCGGTGCGCCTCGCGTCCGTCTACCTGCCCGCGCCCCTCCCGCGCGAGGGCCGCATCGCCTTCTGGGACCCCACCGGCGGCCCCCTGCCCGCCGGCGCCGAGGCGGACGCCCACGAGCTGACGGTCGTACGACGCCGGGGCACCCCCGTGCGCCGCCGGGCGGTGCCCGCGCTGACCCTGCCGCTCGCCAAGGCCCTGCCGCTGCTGGTCCGCGCCCGCCGCGACCCGGCCGCCCACCCGGCCACGGCCTGCTGGGGCGCCGCCGCCCTGCACGCGCTGCGGCTCGTCGCCCGCGGCCGCCTGCTGCCCGGCCTGACCCCGGCCGGCCACGACGCCTGGCGGGCCGGCCCGCTGGAACCCGACGACATCGCCCACCTGCGCGCGGTGGCCGCCGCCCTGCCCCCGGAGGGCCACGCCGTGCCCCTCCCGGACCCCGGCCCGCTCCGGCTGCCCGAGCCGGAGGCGCTGATCCGCTCCTTCCTTGACGCCGTCGCCGACACCCTGCCCCGTACTCCGGCCGCCCCCTACACCTCCGGCAGGCCCTTCGCCGCCCGCGAGCCCCAGTCCCTGCCGCGGGCGCACGAGTGGGCGGCCGAGGTCGCCGCCGGCATGGACGCGGGCGTACGGGTCTCGCTCCGCCTGGACCTCGCCGCGTACGACCTCTTCGACGCCGCGGAGAGCCCCGGCACACGCGCCGCCGGGGCGGCGATCGTCCAGGTGCACAGCCTCGCCGACCCCACCCTGGTGGCCGACGCGGCGGCCCTGTGGGCGGGCGAGGCCGACGCGGCCTTCGGCCCACGCGCACGCGTGGACGCGGCACTCGCCGTGCGCCGGGCGGCCCGCGTGTGGGCGCCCCTGGACCGGCTCGCCGAGCAGGACGTGCCCGACGTCCTCGCCCTGTCCGAGGAGGAGCTCGGCGAACTGCTCGGCGTGGCGGCCACCCGGCTGGCCGCCTCCGGGGTCGCCGTGCACTGGCCCCGGGACCTCGCCCGCGACCTGACGGCCGCCGCCGTGGTGCGGCCCGCCCCCGGCTCCGCCACCGACGGCACCGGCTTCTTCGAGGGCGAGGACCTGCTCCAGTTCCGCTGGCAGCTCGCGCTCGGCGGGGATCCGCTCAGCGAGGCCGAGATGGACGCGCTGGCCGAGGCCCACCGGCCGGTCGTCCGGCTGCGGGACCGCTGGGTGCTCGTCGACCCGGCCCTGGTCCGCAAGGCCCGCAAGCGCGAACTGGGTCTGCTCGACCCGGTCGACGCGCTGTCCGTCGCGCTCACCGGCACGGCCGACGTCGACGGCGAGACCGTGGACGCCGTACCCGTCGGTGCGCTGGCCGCGCTCCGCGACCGGCTCACGGCCGGCCTGCGCCCCGCGGACCCGCCCGCCGGACTGCACGCCACCCTGCGCGACTACCAGCTCCGCGGCCTCGCATGGCTCGACCTCATGACCTCCCTCGGCCTCGGCGGCTGCCTCGCCGACGACATGGGCCTCGGCAAGACCGTCACCCTCATCGCCCTGCACCTGAAGCGGGCCCGCACCGAACCCACCCTCGTGGTCTGCCCCGCGTCCCTGCTGGGCAACTGGCAGCGCGAGATCACCCGGTTCGCACCCGGCGTCCCCGTCCGCCGCTTCCACGGCCCGGAGCGCACCCTGGACGGCCTCGACGGCGGCTTCGTCCTCACCACGTACGGCACCATGCGCTCCACCGCGCCCCGCCTGGCCGAACAGCCCTGGGGCATGGTCGTCGCCGACGAGGCCCAGCACGTGAAGAACCCCTACTCGGCCACCGCCAAGGCACTGCGCACCATCCCCGCCCCCGCGCGCGTGGCGCTCACCGGCACCCCGGTGGAGAACAACCTCTCCGAGCTGTGGGCGCTGCTCGACTGGACCACGCCGGGACTCCTCGGCCCGCTGAAGTCCTTCCGCGCCCGGCACGCGCGCGCGGTGGAGAACGGCGAGGACGAGGAGGCCGTCGAGCGTCTGGCCCGGCTGGTCCGCCCCTTCCTGCTGCGCCGCAAGAAGTCCGATCCCGGAATCGTCCCCGAGCTGCCGCCCAAGACCGAGACCGACCACCCGGTACCGCTCACCCGGGAACAGGCCGCCCTGTACGAGGCGGTGGTGCGCGAGTCCATGCTGGCCATCGAGACCGCGGAGGGCATCGCCCGCCGGGGCCTGGTCCTCAAGCTCCTCGGCGCCCTGAAGCAGATCTGCGACCACCCGGCGCTGTACCTGAAGGAGGACGCGCCCGCGGCTCACCGTTCGGGCAAACTCGCGCTCCTGGACGAGCTGTTGGACACCGTGCTCGCCGAGGACGGCTCGGCGCTCGTCTTCACCCAGTACGTCGGCATGGCCCGCCTCATCACCGCCCATCTGTCCGCCCGCGCGATCCCGGTGGACCTGCTGCACGGCGGCACACCGGTGCCGGAGCGCGAGCGCATGGTCGACCGTTTCCAGGACGGCGAGACCCCGGTGCTCGTCCTGTCCCTGAAGGCCGCGGGCACCGGCCTGAACCTCACCCGCGCGGGCCACGTCGTCCACTTCGACCGCTGGTGGAACCCGGCCGTCGAGGAGCAGGCCACCGACCGCGCCTACCGCATCGGCCAGACCCAGCCCGTCCAGGTCCACCGCCTGGTCACCGAGGGCACGGTCGAGGACCGCATCGCCGAGATGCTCGCCGCCAAGCGGGCCCTGGCCGACGCCATCCTCGGCTCCGGGGAGGCCGCCCTGACCGAGCTGACGGACCGTGAGCTGTCCGACCTGGTCTCGCTGCGGAGGACGCCATGACGGACGGGGAACGCCGGCCGGGCGACGCCGCCCGACAGGCCCTGCGCACGGCTCAGGAGCGGACGGACATGTCGGGCACTCCCGGCGAGGACGGCCCGGACGACCCGGCCGGCCCCGAACCGAGGCCGGCCGACGCGGCGAGGGCGGCACTACGGGCAGCCGTGTCCGCGCGCCGAGCCGAGGACGCGCCGCCGACGGCCGAGACCACCCCTCCGGCACGGGACGAGGAGGCCGAGCACGACCCGCGCCCCGCACCACCGGCCGGGCGTCCCGCGGACGTCGCCCGGGAGGCGCTGCGCGCGGCCCGCCGCGAGGCCCTGCGCGCGGACCCGTCCGAACCCCGGCGCGCCACACCCGGCCCCGAGCGGCCCGGCACCCCTCTCGCACCCGGCGAGGCCCCGAGCGCCGCCCGCGCCAAGGCGGCCCAGGAGATGCGGCACTACTTGGCCAACGCCTTCCGCATGCCGTCCTGGCCGGACACCGAACAGGAAGAAACCGAGCCGCAATCCGCGTCCGCCGAGCCGACTGCCACCGCAGACGGTCACGCCACGTCCGCCGATCCGGCCGCCGCGGTAGGCGGTCACGCCCTGTCTGCCGATCCGGCCTCCGCCGGCGACCGCGACGCCCGCGCGGAGTGGGCTGCCGGGACCGGCGGCCAGGCCGCCCGTACCGAGTCGGCCGCCGCCTCGGACGATCGTGCCGTCCCCGTCGAGCCCTCCGCGACCGCGGGCGACCGCGTCACGCCTGCCGAGTCGGCTACGAGTGGCCGCGCTTCCTCCGCCGAGTCGGCTGCCGCTACGGGTGACCGCGCCACCGGTACCGAGCCGTCCGCCACCACGGGTGACCGTGCCACCGGTACCGAGCCGTTCGCCACCACGGGCGACCGCGTCACCCCGACCGAGCCGTCCCCCTCCTCCGGCGACCCCACCACCCCCACCGAGCCGTCCGCCGCTCCCGACGACCGCACCGCGCCCCACAACCGCACCCCCCGCATCACGCAACCCATGCCGTCGCATGTGCCGCGCACCATGGGCACGCCTCACCGGGACGGTGAACTTCGGCGTACCTTCCCGGCGTTCGCGGCTCGGGGCCGTGGAGAGGCGGCGTTCGCCGGGAGCTGGTGGGGTAATGCCTGGGTGGACGCGTTGGAGCAGGGGGCGCTGGATCCCAAGCGGCTGGCGCGCGGCCGGGGTTACGCCGACCAGGGCCATGTGGACGCGATCACCGTGACACCCGGACTGGTCCTGGCGTACGTGCGCGGCAGCCGACCCCGCCCGTACCGGGTGCAGGTGCGGGTCCGCACGCTCCCGGACGAGGACTGGGCGCGGTTCCTCGACGCGGCCGCCGACCGGCCGGGCCACATCGCGGCGCTGCTCGACAAGGAGCTTCCCCAGTCCCTCGCCGACTGCGGTGTCCCGCTGCTGCCCCGCCCCGGTGACCTCGCCCCGCGCTGCAGCTGCCCCGACTCCGGCCACCCCTGCAAGCACGCGGCGGCCCTCTGCTACCAGACGGCACGCCTGCTGGACGCCGACCCCTTCGTACTGCTCCTGCTGCGCGGCCGCGGTGAGCGGGAGCTGCTCGACGCGCTCTCCCGGCGCAGCGCCGCCCGCGCGGCCCGCGCCGCCCAGGAGCGGCAGCCGGAGTCCCTGCCCGGTGTACGGGCCGCGGAAGCCCTCGCCCCGCGCGCGCTCCCGCCGCTGCCCCCGCCGTCGCCCGTGCCGCCGCACCCCGAGCAGCCGCCGGCGAATCCCGCGGCGCCCGGCGGCCCGGACCCCTTCACGCTGGACCAGCTGGCGACCGACGCCGCCGCCCGCGCGCACGCGCTGCTCGGCACCGGGCGCGACCCGGTCGGCGAGCTGAGCCTGTGGCAGGACGCGGTGCGCCTCGCCGCGGCCCGCCCCGGTTCCGGCCTGACCGCCGCGACCCGCACGCTGTACGCCACGCTCGCCACGGCAGTCGGCCGCACCCCGTCCGACCTGGCGCGGGCCGTCGCCGCCTGGCGGCAGGGCGGAGTGGAGGGGCTGGCCGTACTGGAGGAGCCGTGGGACCCGCCGGCCGGCCGCTTCGACCGGGCGCGTCCGCTGCTGCTCGCCGCGGACCTGCCCGCGTTCCGGCCCTGGCGCAACCGGCTCACCCACCCGCGCGGCCACGTCCAGCTCCGCCTGGGCCACGACGGACTGTGGTACGCCTACGAGTCGGAGCCCGGACACGACGACTGGTGGCCCCGGGGCACCCCGGACCTGGACCCGGTGGGCGCGCTGACGGGCCTCGGCACCCTGGACGACGCCTGACCGACGGCCTGTCCGGGATGAGCCGGGCCCCACAAGACGCAGGTCACCGCGGGGCGCTGAAGCGGAGGCCGTCGTCCAGGCTGCGCTGCACGAACACCCGGCGTCCCGACTCGGGCGGGACCTCCCCGCGCATGATCTGCC
>NZ_JBSGDB010000545.1:0-5441 GCF_053602155.1 Streptomyces sp. NPDC004561 | reverse complement strand
CGTCCGCGTCGCCCGCGCCGAACTCGACGCCGACGGCGTCCCGGCGGGGCCGCTCACCGTCACCTCGGGCTCCCTCGACGCCATCGAACGCGTGCTCGCCGCCCACCTCAGAGCGGGCGACGCGGTCGCCGTCGAGGACCCCGGGTGGGGTGCCACCCTCGACCTGATCCCGGCGCTCGGCCTGCGCACCGTCCCCGTGACCGTCGACGACGACGGACCGTCCCCCGACGAGCTGCGCGGCGCCCTGGAGTCCGGGGCCCGCGCCCTGATCGTCACCGACCGCGCCCAGAACCCGACCGGCGCCTCGGTGACCGCCACCCGCGCCCGTGCCCTGCGCGCCGTACTGCGCGACCACCCCGAAACCCTGCTGATCGAGGACGACCACGGTCACGGCATCGTCGACCTGCCACTGCACCCGCTCGCCGGCGTCACCCGGCACTGGGCCCTCGTCCGCTCCGCCGCCAAGGCCTACGGCCCCGACCTGCGCCTCGCCGTCCTCGTCGGGGACCCGGTCACCGTCGACCGGGTCCAGGGCCGCCAGCGGCTGGGGCCGGGCTGGGTGAGCCTGCTGCTCCAGCGCGCGGTGGTCCATCTGTGGACCGAGGGCGCGGTGGACCGGGCAGCGGTCGCAGGGTCGTACCGGGCCCGCAGGGACGCGCTGATCGACGCGCTGGCGGAGCGCGGGGTCGCCGCCCGCGGCCGCAGCGGTATGAACGTCTGGGCCCCGGTGCCCGACGAGACCGGCGCGGTGGCCCGTCTCCTCCAGGCGGGCTGGGCGGTCGCGCCCGGCGCCCGCTTCCGCCTCGCCTCCCCGCCGGGCGTCCGCATCACCGTCTCGACGCTCACCAGGGCGGACATCGTCCCGCTCGCGGACGCGGTGGCCGCGGCGGTACGCCCCTCCCCGGCACGCGTCTACGGCTAGTGCCGCGACCGGAAGGTTCACCGGCTCGCGGCGCGAGCTTTCCGGCAAACCTTTCCGGTCACAGCACCGGCCCACCGGCAGTTCACACCGCGCCGCCCATGGGACGCCGTCCGGCGGGAGCGGGGCCGGTACCTCGCCGCTCGAGTCGCGAGCGGCGAACCCGGCCCCGACGATGGAGGAAGATGACCATCAACCCCTTGGACGGCACCATGTCCGTGAGACGACTCAGCGGCTCCGGAAGGGCCCGGCGCAGGATCGCCCTGGGCAGTGCCCTCGGCACCGTTCTCCTCGCCGGCGGGCTCGCCGCCTGCGGAGGCGGCACCAGTTCCTCACCCCAGCCCGGCACCAGTACGCCGAATGCCTCGTCCTTCTCCGGAACACCGCCGTCGGCCATGGCCTCCTCGGCCTCCTCGGCGATCAGCTCGGCACGGGCCTCCGCATCCGCGGCGGCGTCGTCCGCCTCGGCCCGCGCCTCCGAGTTCGAGGCATCGGTGGACGCCGAGACCCAGCGCAGGAGCACGGCGGCGCAACAGGCCCTGAAGGACGTCAAGGCCCCCGGCAACGCGCTCTCCGAGGTCTCCATGACGGGCGTGCCGAGATCAGAGACCGGCGGGGTCCTCGCCGTGCTGGTCACGATCACGAACAAGACCCGGAGCGAAGCCTCCTATGCCGTGCAGATCGACTTCAGGAACGCCGAAGGCAAGACCGTCGAGACGCGGTACGTCGGAGCGGAGCACCTCAAGCCCGGGCACAAGGAACAGCCCATCGCCTTCAGCCACCAGCCACCGGAGCCGAAGCTGACGCCTGTCCTCGCCAAGGCCCAGCGCTACTGACACCGGCCCCGCGGCGGGGCCTCACCAGTCGATGTGCGCGGCGACCCACCGGGCCAGGCCGTTCTCGTCGTCCTCGGCGGGCAGGTCCGGGCCGCAGGTGAGCGGTGTGTGGGACAGCTGCAGATGGGTGAGGTAGCCGTAGGGTCCGTTGTCGGCCGTGGGGCCGAGGACGAGGGCGTGCGTGGGGGTGCGCCAGATGCGGTGGGTCAGCGCGGGGCCGACGGCCACGGTGGCGGACGACAGGAACGTCCGCTCGGCGTCCGCACCGAGGCACTCCGTCACCGACCGCGCCGCCCGGGCGAGCACGGCTTCGCAGTCCTGGTCGGTGGACGGTCTGGCGCAGCTCCAGCCGGGCAGCTTCCCCCAGCCGTCCATGTACCCGTTCAGCCAGGACTCGTTGGCCATGCGCTCGTCGTTCGGGTCGACGGGGTACAGCTCGCCGAAGACGAGGAAGCTGCGTGCGTCCGGGTTTCCGAACGGGCTGAAGTCCTCGCTGCACAGCACGTGTTCATGGGCGGTGCGGAAGGAGTCGCAGACCAGACTGCCCTCCCAGTGCCACCCGCGCCGCCCTGTCTCCGCGTCCAGGGCGTCGTCGTCATCGTCGGGGACGTGTGGCACCGCCGGCAGGGCGACCAGCTCCGCGACGGCCTCGACGCTCAAGTGCCGGTGGGCGAGGGCGTGTACGGGGATCGGCATGCGGATCACTGTAGACGCCGCCGCCGCTCCGGCCGCCGGGCTACGCGCCCCTCTTCGGCCTCACCTGGGTGAGCGCCGCGCCCGCCAGCACGATGACCGCGCCGACCGGCGTGGTCCACCGCAGCGACTCCCCGAGGATCGCCACCCCGGCGGCCGTGGCGATCACGGGGATGAAGTACGTCACCATCTGGGCCGTGGTCGGGCCGACTTCGTCGACCAGCCCGTACTGGATCAGCACCGCCAGGCCGGTCCCCAGGGCGCCCAGCGCGGCGACCGCCAGCAGCGGAACCAGTGCGAAGTGGTCCGGAACCCTGGTGAACAGGGGCGTCACGACGGCCAGCTGGACCGTGGCGAGCAGCAACTGGCCACCGGTCATGGAAAGATGGGAGTTGCCCGTGCCGGCCAGTGTCCGCCGGACGTAGATCCAGCCCACCGGGTAGCTGAGCGAGGCCAGCAGGGCCATCGCCGTGCCCGTGGCGTCCAGTCCGTGGAAGCCCTGCCACGCGCCGAGCACCGTCAGCACCCCCAGGAAGCCGAGACCGAGCCCGGCCACACGGACCCGGGTCGGCCGGTCCTCGGAGAGGGCGACCAGTGACAGGACCATTCCCCACAGCGGCGAGGTGGCGTTGCAGATGCCGGCCAGCGTGGACGGGATGGTCAGCTCGGAGTAGGCGAAGAGGGAGAACGGCAGGGCGTTCAGGAAGAACGCGGCGACCGCCATGTGAGCCCACAGGCGACCCCCGCGCGGCAGCCGCTCCCGCTTGACGGCCATCGCCGCCGCCAGCACCGCCGTACCGAACACAAGGCGCCCGAGGGTGACCTGGAAGGGCGCGTATCCGCCGGTGCCCACCTTGATCAACAGGAAGCTGAAGCCCCAGATCAGGGACAGTGCGCCGAAGCGGAGCCGCCAGTCGAGGCGGGGGCGTGGGCGCGTGGGGGCGGGGGACTGGGTTCGGGGTGCGATGACCGTGCTCATGGCCTCAACGATCGTGGATGAAACTTCGTAGCACAATCGAGAATACCCACCGGGTATCTCTTAGGATCGCTTACATGTTGAACCTCGAGCGCCTGCGCACCCTGGACGCCCTCGCCCGGCACGGTTCGGTCAGCGCGGCCGCGGACGCGCTGCACGTGACCACCTCCGCGGTCTCCCAGCAGCTGGGCAAGCTGGAGCGCGAGGTCGGCCAGCAGCTTCTCGCCCGCAACGGCCGGGGCGTGCGGCTCACCGACGCCGGCCGGCTGCTGTCGGAGCACGCGGCGCGCATCCTGTCCCAGGTCGAGCTGGCCCAGTCCGACCTGGAGGCGCAGCGCGGGCAGGTCGTCGGAGAGCTGAGGCTGTCCGCGTTCCCGACCGCCGCCCGGGGGCTCTTCCCGGTCGCGCTCGGGGCGCTGCGCGCCGAGCATCCGGGACTCCGGGTGCGCTCCAGCGAGCTGGAGCCGGAGCAGGGCATTGCCGGGGTCGTCCGCGGCGACCTCGACCTCGCGGTGGTCCTCGACTGGTACAACAAGCCGATGCCCCTGCCCGACGGCCTGGTCAAGGCGCCGCTGCTGGACGACCCGGCCGATGTCGCCATGCCCGTGGGGCACCGGCTCGCGGGCCGCGACGAGGTGGATCTCGCCGAGTTCGCCGAGGACGAGTGGATCACCTGGGGCGAGGGCGAGTTCTGCCACGAGTGGCTGATCTTCACCCTGCGCTCCAAGGGCGTCGAGCCGATCGTCGGCCACCGCGCCGGCGAGACCCACACCCAGCTCGGGCTGGTCGCGGCCGGTCTCGGTGTGTGCATCGCGCCGCTGCTCGGCCGGCACCCGGTGCCCGACGGCGTGGTCCTCGTGCCGCTCAGGCAGCGTGTACGCCGGCACGTGTACGTGCTCTGGCGAGCGGACGCCGACCGCCGCCCCTCGATCCGCGCGGCAGTCGACGCCCTGCGCACCGCAGCCCGAAAACTCGACTGACCCGAACCAGCCCAGCACCGCATGCCGGAGCCCGGCCCAGCTGGGCCCGGCTCAGCTGAGCCCGGCCTGCTGAGCGCCGCATACGCGAGCCCGGTCGCTGTGCGCGGTCCGGGGGTGCTTGGTCTGGCCGAGCCCGGCTCAGCTGCGTCCGGCCTGCCCTGAACCCGGCCGCCCGGTGGTCTTAAGTACCGCCAGATGGACGCGGGCCGCTCGATCCTGGCCTGCTGAGCCCGCCCGCTCGGGTCCGGCCCGCTCGGGTCCGGCCCGCCGGACGTGGCCCGGCCGGTCCTGGCCGCGCGGTCCAACCGATGCGGGCCCGCTGAGTCCGGCCCGCGTCCAGCCTGCTGAGCGCTGCCGCCGAGTCCGGCTGCCCGGGCCCGGCGCCTCGGTCCGGCCCAGCTGAGCCATGCCCGGCGGAGCCCCGATCGCCCGGCACCTACGTCCCGCCCAGTTGAGCCCGCTCGGCGGAGCCCCCCTACGATCCGCCCAGTTTTCGGAAGTCCCAGGAGACGATCTTTTCCGGGGTGAGCCGGGCCCAGGCGTGGCGGCCGTCGTGCGGCATCTCGTCCAGGCCGAAGTTCTTGCGTGCGAACAGCGTCTCGGCCGTGTCCAGTTCGGCGCACAGCTCCCCGGTGCGCGGCGCCTCGCCCACGAACTCCACCCGGCCGGACAGCTCGACCCCGCGCAGCTGGTCGTACTCCTCGCCCGAGTCGACGACCACCGCCACCCGCGGATCGCGGCGCAGCTGCATCCAGCGCCGGCTGCGCACCACCGAGTACAGCCACAGCGAGGTGCCGTCCCAGGCGAACCACAGCGCGCTCACATGCGGAGTGCCGTCGGCCGAGACGGTCGCGACCCGGCAGGTGCGCTGGCTGGTGAGGAACTCGTCCAGTTCGCCCGGTGTCATCATGATCTTCCGGCCCCGGCGCTGCTGAGTGACGGTCATGCGGCTCTACCTTCTTCCTGGGTCCGCCCCAGCCATTCGTAGGGTTGTGGCACCCAGGGGAGCTGGGTGTGGCTTTCATGCGGCTGCCAGC
>NZ_JBSGDB010000544.1:0-5461 GCF_053602155.1 Streptomyces sp. NPDC004561 | reverse complement strand
CCGTTGATGTTGATCTTCTCGCCGATGAGGTAGTCACCGGGGTCCGAGGCGTTGTTGGCGTAGAACTCCACGCCGGTGCCCATGATGTCGCTGGTCGCCTCGTTGAGGCCGCCGGACTCGCCCGAGTAGTTCAGGCCCGCGGTGTTGGAGGTGACGCCGTGGCTCATCTCGTGGCCGGCCACGTCGAGCGAGGTCAGCGGGTGGGTGTTGCTGGTGCCGTCGCCGTAGGTCATGCAGAAGCAGCCGTCGTCCCAGAAGGCGTTGACGTAGCTGCTGCCGTAGTGGACGCGGGAGTAGGCGCCGACGCCGTCGTTCTTGATGCCGCTGCGGCCGAAGGTGTTCTTGTAGAAGTCCCAGGTCTCCTGTGCGCCGTAGGCGGCGTCCGCGGCCGCGGTCTGGTCGGAGGAGGAGCTGGAGGCGGTGCCGGTGCCGAAGACGTTGGTCGAGCCCGAGACCAGGGTGCCCTTGCCGGACGTCTTGCGGGCCAGGTTGTACGTCTTGTGACCGCCCCGGGTGGCGTCGGTCAGGTTGTACGACGAGCCCGACTGGGTCGTGGAGAGGCTGACGGCGCCCGAGTACAGCGTCTTGCCGGTGCCCGTCGCGTTCTCGATGCCCTGGTACTCGAAGAGCTTCTTGCCGGTGGCCGCGTCGGTGATGACGTGCAGCTGGTTCGGGGTGCCGTCGTCCTGGAGGCCGCCGACGACCGTCTCGTAGGCGAGGACGGGCGTGCCGGAGCCGGCCCAGATCACCTTGCGGGCGCCGTCCGCGGTGCTCTTGGCCGAGCCGAGCGTCCTGGCGGCGGACACCGCCTGCTTCTCGGCCTTGACGGCGGTGATCTGCGGCTTGAGCGAGGCCACCTTGATGGCCGCGTTGGTCGCTCTGGTGACGCCCTCCGTCCTGCCGGACCCGGCGGTGTGGACGACCAGGTCGCCGCCGAGGACCGGCAGGCCCCCGTAGGTGCGCTCGTAGCGGGTGTGGACGGTGCCGTCGACGTCCTTGACGACGTCCTTGACGACCAGCTTCTCCTTGGCGCCGAGGCCTATCTTGTGCGCGGTGTCGGCCGCGTCGGCCTGTGCCTGCTGGATCATCGAGGTGTGGGCGGCGACGGACAGCGCGGCCGGGGCGGCGGCCAGGGGCTTGGCGGCGGCGGCCTCGACCGGGGTCTGGGCGGAGGCGCTGGTGGCCAGTCCGGTGGAGATGAGGGCTCCGGCGGCGACAGCGGTGGCGATGGCCAGAGTGGTGCGCTTGTGACGCGCGTAGAGGGGGCTCACGCAAGCTCCTTCTCGTGGGGGAGTCCGGTCAGCGTGGGGTTACTGGCCGGAGAGTGTGGCGTTGGGAAGTTGCTGTGCTGCTGCGGCGGGTGGAGAGAGAGTGACATCAAGGACGCGTACATGTCAGGACCCTGAAGTGATGTTGGCTGGAAGCTGACTGTCCGATAAACGTTGCGGGGGTGTTAACGGGGGCCGCCCGGGGGTGCCGGACCCCCGGACGGCGCCGATTTACCAGGCCCGTGGCGTGTGGTTTACGGGAACGTCAGCTTCCAGTCGTTGAGCGTGCCCGTGTCGTATGTGGCCTGATCCTGCACCCTCAACTTCCAGGTTCCGTTGGCCGGTTCCGCGGCGGCGTTGACCGTGTAGGTCTGCTTGACGTTGTCCGCCGAGTCCGAGGAGCTGAAGTTCTTCAGCCGGTACGCGGTGCCGGACGGACCGATGAGGTCGATCACCAGGTCGCCGCGCCAGGTGTGCGTGATGTCGACGCTCACCTGGAGGTTGCCCGGCGCGTTCCCGGTCCTGCCGGAGACCGTGATGTCCGAGGTGACGGCGGGTCCGTTGTCCGGGATCGCCAGCGGCGTGTTGTTGTCGTACACGCTGCCGCCTCCGCCGCCACCCCCGCCGCCGCCGTCGGAGCGCGAACCGACCGCCACGCCCGCCCAGGCGTCCTGCACCGCCTTGTACTCGGTGCTGGTGGTGCCGTACAGCTCGCCCGCCGCCGCGAGGGTGCCGGTGCGGGCGCCCGCGTAGTCGGTGGTGGAGGTGAACTTGGTGGTGAGCGCCCGGTACCAGATCTGCAGCGCCTTGTCCCGGCCGATGCCGATGACCGGAAGTCCGTCCGCGGTGGGCGAGTCGTAGCTGACGCCGTTGATGACCTTGGCGCCGCTGCCCTCGCTCAGCAGGTAGAAGAAGTGGTTCGCGACGCCCGAGGAGTAGTGCACGTCGAGGTTGCCCACGCCCGAGTACCAGCTGTCGGCGGAGCCGCCGTCCTTGCTGGGCTTGTCCATGTAGCGCAGCGGGGTGCCGTCGCCGTTGATGTTGATCTTCTCGCCGATGAGGTAGTCACCGGGGTCCGAGGCGTTGTTGGCGTAGAACTCCACGCCGGTGCCCATGATGTCGCTGGTGGCCTCGTTCAGGCCGCCGGACTCGTCGCTGTAGTTCAGGCCCGCGGTGTTGGAGGTGACGCCGTGGCTCATCTCGTGCCCGGCCACGTCGAGCGAGGTCAGCGGGTCGGCGTCGTTGGAGCCGTCGCCGTAGGTCATGCAGAAGCAGCCGTCGTCCCAGAAGGCGTTCACGTACGAGTTGCCGTAGTGGACGCGGGAGTAGGCGCCGACGCCGTCGTTGCGGATGCCGCTGCGGCCGAAGGTGTTCTTGTAGAAGTCCCAGGTCTCCTGCGCGCCGTAGTGGGCGTCGGCGCCCGCGGTGGCCGCGTTGGACGTGGTCCCGTCGCCCCAGGTGTCGTTGGTCTGCGAGAACAGGGTGCCGGTGCCCGAGCTGCCGTGGTTCAGGTTGTACGTCTTGTGGCCGCCACGCGCCCCGTCGGTCAGCGTGTACGACGAGCCCGACTGGGTGGTGGTCAGCGTGACCTGGCCGCTGTACTGGGTGTTGCCGACGCCGGTCTCGACGCCCTGGTACTCGAAGAGCTTCTTGCCGGTGGCCGCGTCGGTGATGACGTGCAGCTGGTTCGGGGTGCCGTCGTCCTGGAAGCCGCCGACGACCGTCTCGTACGCCAGCACCGGCGTGCCGCTCGCCGCCCAGATCACCTTGCGGACGCTGTCCGCGGCCGACTTGGTGCCGCCGAGCGCCTTCGCCCGTCGCACGGCCTGCTTCTCGGCCGCGGCCTTCGGCACGGCCGGGGTGAGGCCGGCGATCTTCAGCGTGGCGCGGCCGGCGCGGATGACCTCCATGGTCTTGCCCGACAGGCTGTCCACGATCAGGTCGCCGCCGAGCACCGGCAGGCCCGCGTAGGTGCGCTCGTAGCGGGTGTGGAGGGTGCCGTCGGCGTCCTTGACGACGTCCTTGACGACCAGCTTCTCCTTGGCGCCGAGGCCGATCGACCGCGCGGTGGCGGCCGTTGTGGTGTCGGCCTGGCGTATCAGCTCCGCGCGCTGCGAGGGCGTGAGCCGCAGGGCCGCGTGGGCCGGGTCGACCTTGCCGGCCCCCGCCTCGGCCGCCGGTGCGGCGCTGGCCGCGCCGGACTGGACGGCGGCGGCGATCAGGGCGGCGACGCCGGCGAGGGCGACGGTGGCCGTCCGGCGGTGGGAAGTGGGGCGGTGCGGGGTGTGGGAGGTGCGTCCGCGAGAGGAATTGCTTCTCAACACTGACTCCTTCTGCGTGACCGCGGGTCGCGCGGCCAGGGGAGACCGGACGGGTGGTTGGGGCGTCCGGGCAGAACTGGGCGTTACGCGGAACCATGTGCGGGGCCGCCCACTGCGGGTGGGGGATGAAGCTGTGGGGGCGCTGTGGGACGGCCGTGGGAAGAGTGGCAGGGATCGCCGCCATATGTCAGGGTCGCGTCACAAATTTGGCCGGAAATGGTTCGTTGACCGGATGTTCATGTTCGGTATGCGAACCGTTGGTGGCGGGGTTCTGCCCGTCCTGCCGGGACGGGCGGGACTACGGCCGGGCCGGTCGCGTGGGATCTCCGTGCCATGTGCGCCACAGGGCCGCGTACGCCCCGTCGGCCGCCACCAGGTCCTCGTGGGTGCCCAGTTCCGTCAGGCGGCCGTCCTCCATCACCGCCACGCGGTCCGCGTCGTGGGCCGTGTGGAGGCGGTGGGCGATGGCGATGACCGTGCGGCCCCGGAGGACGGCGGCGAGGGCGCGTTCGGTGTGCCGGGCCGTCGTCGGGTCGAGCAGCGCGGTCGCCTCGTCGAGGATCAGGGTGTGCGGGTCGGCGAGCACGACCCGGGCGAGGGCGAGTTGCTGCGCCTGCGAGCCGTCCGTCGCCCGGCCGGCCGTACCCAGGCGGGTGTCGAGGCCGTCCGGCAGGTCCCGGACCCAGTCGTCGGCGCCCACGGCCGCGAGGGCCGCCCACAGGTCCGCGTCCGCGGCCGTGGGCTCGGCGATGAGCAGGTTGTCGCGGACCGTGCCCAGGAACACATGGTGCTCCTGGGTGACCAGGACGACCTGGCGGCGCAGCAGTTCCGGCGCCAGCTCGGCGACCGGCACCCCGCCCACCGTCACCGTGCCCGACCCGGGCCGGTCGACGCCCGCGAGCAGCCTGCTGAGGGTCGTCTTGCCCGCGCCCGAGGGACCCACCACCGCCAGGCGCTCCCCGGGCCGCACCGTCAGGTCCACCCCGCGCAGCACCTCGCCACCGCGCTCGTAGGCGTACCGCACCCCGCGCACGTCGATCCGATCGTCCGCCGGGACCGCGCCGCCGTCCTCCGGCGCCGAGCGGGGCGCCTGCGCCAGCCCCTCCACCCGCGCGAACGAGGCGCCGCTGCTCTGCAGTTGCTCCACCCGCATCAGGATCTGGTCCAGCGGCTCGACGAACTGCCGCAGATACAGCGCGGCCGCCACCACCGCGCCGATCCCGACCTCGCCGCGCGCGTGCAGCCACCCGCCGAGCAGCAGCACCCCGACCACGGGGACGGTGTACGTCACCTCGACCGCCGGGAAGAACACCGTCCGCAGGAACAGGGTGTGGAAGCGGGTCACGCGGGACCTCTCCAGCGCGTCCCGGCTCGCCGCGATCCGCCGCCCCCGCAGCCGGAACGCCTCGACGGTCCGGGCGCCGGCCGCCGTCGACGCGACGATCTCCGCGACCTCGGAGGTGGCCGCGCCCTCGGCGAGATAGGCGTCCCGGGCGCGCCGCAGGTACCAGCGCAACACCAGCCAGATCGGGGTCAGTCCGAGCAGCCCGAGGGCGCCGAGCAGCGGGTCGAGCGCGAACACCGCGCCGAGCACGAACAGCGCCTGCACGGTGCAGACCAGCAGCTCCGGACCGACGTCCCGCAGCGTGGTGCCGACGGTCGCCACGTCCGCCGTGCCGCGCGCGGTCAGATCGCCGGTGCCGGCCCGTTCCACCGCGGACGCGGGCAGCGCCAGCACCCGCTCCACGTACTCCTCGCGCACCCGGGCCAGCGTCCGCTCCCCGAACCGGTGCCCCACATAGCGGGGAGCGGCAACGCGATACCGTGGCGTTCCTTTTCCCCACATGATCCTCGTGGCCGCCCTGGAGGTTC
>NZ_JBSGDB010000543.1:0-5463 GCF_053602155.1 Streptomyces sp. NPDC004561 | reverse complement strand
TTTGGTCAGCTCGGCGTACACGTTCGCGTTATCCACCTCGGCATCCCAATTCTTACTTGACAAACTTAAACATAGTTGATTATATTCCACTCAAGGATTTTTGCCGCCCGCACGCGGCCGGCCGCGCCCCAGCAGGAACAGCACAAGCCCGAGCGTCCCAGCCAGCGAGGCGCGCAGCGTCCGCCGGGCACGGGCCAGCAGGGACTCGACGGTCCGGTAGCTCAACCCCATCCGAACGGCGACCTGGCCAACGTCCAGGTCCTCCGACCTCAGCCGCAGCGCCTCCGCCTGGCGGGCGGGCAGCTCACCGCTTCGCACGGCCAGCCACTTCGCCTCGGCCCGGTCGCACACCGCCTCCTCGACGGGTACCGGACCCGGCGCAATCAGTGTGGGACGCCTGCCCACCTCGGCCTCGCGTTTGACCTGCCGGTGCCGGTCGACGCACAGCCGCATCGTCACCGTCGTCAGCCAGGCGCCGAGCCGCTCGTCGTCCAGGTCCGGGCGCTCCGCGGCCCGCAGCATCGCCTCGTGAACGGCGTCCTCGGCGTCCTCCTGGCTCATGGATCGCCGCCGGGCCACCTTGAGCAGCTGCTCGCGATGGCTCCACATACGCTTCCAACGCTCGTCAGTAGCCGCTGTGTCCGCAGGCATGTCCGTCGCCATGAGGGCCCCTTCGCACTCACCCGGCGGTTCTGTGCTTCCGGCGGGTGTTGCGACATTACCGCCGAGTAGCGGTGGTTGTGGAGGGGGCGACGCCCATTGTGTTCTGGTTAGTTGCTGGTGGTCAGCGGCCCCGCGTCGGGTAGCACACTGCCGCCGGGCAGCGTGAGGGTCGGTTCGGGGACGGGAACCAGTGGCGTCCCGGACGCCTTCGGGACGCCGGCCGTAGGGGACGGGCGGGGGGAGGGTGAGGCGGGCGGCGCCGACTGCTTGCGCGAAGGCCCAGGGCCCGGCTTCCGGTCGTCCGAGGGCTTCGACGACGAGGGCTTCGTCCTCTTCGGGCGGGACGGCTTCGGCCCGTCTGGCCGGGATCCGGCTGACGCGTCCGGCACCACGCGGTGTCCGGTCAGGTAGTACGCGTACCACGCCTTGACGGTGCCCAGATAGGCGTCCGAGTGGTTGTAGCCCAGGATCGCCCGGTCCAGGTCGGCGGGAATCGACAGGTTCCGGCCGCCCGCGCACAAGTAGCGGCCGGCGGCAAGCGCCGCGTCGTAGATGTTGTTCGGGTCCGTCCGTCCGTCGCCGTTGCCGTCCGTTCCCCAGCGGGCCCAGGTGGACGGGATGAACTGCATCGGGCCGACCGCGCGGTCGTACACCGCGTCCCCGTCGTACGCGCCGCCGTCGGTGTCCGCCACGACGGCGAAGGCGCCGCCAGTCAGCCGCGGGCCGAGGATAGGTGTCACGGTTGTACCGTCCGGCGTCAACCGGCCGCCCCATGCCTGCCCGGACTCCACCTGCCCGATCGCGGCCAGCAGCTGCCAGCGCAGCCGGCAGCGTGGCGCGCTGCGCGCCAACTCCTCCTCGGCACGCCGGTACGCGGTGAACACGCTCGCGGGCAGGGCGCCGCCGCCCGTCACTCCCTGTGCCGAGCTCTTCTTCCACGTCCGCAGCGGGGGAAGACCGGTGCGGTACGGCGTGTCGCCGGACACGCTCAGGCCGTGCTTGGCGAGTGCCTGCCCCCGCGCGGGCTCCGCGCCCGCGGCCGAGACCGCCCCCGGCGCCTGCGATGCGGTCAGCACGGCCATCGCCGCCGCCGCGATCGCCGTACCCCTGGCACCTCTCAATGTCCCCTTGAGTGCACGTGCTGTCACTGTGCAGCCCCCTCCGTAGGTGAATCCGTCGTCTGCTCTACGCGGCCGGAGGACAGATCCGTCGCGCGGAACCGGGGGAATCGGACGGACGCCTCTTCGGGGGCGCGGTACGCATGCGCGTCCGTCAAGGTCTCACCAAGCGGTTGAACGCCGCGGTGATGGCTCCCTTTCCTCGGAAAGGTGATGGGTGTTGGTCCGGCGAGAGCATTCGTTCACGGCGCATTGCGGGTCCCGACGCACCAGGAACGTGAACGCCCAAGGTTGGCCTCCAAAGCGTCGGGCACGCCATGGCGCACCAGCACCGCTTGGTGGTCGGCAAGGTCAAGACGATCTCGACCAAGCGCGAGGGCCGGCGCTGGTCGTCATTCCGACCGCCGAGCAGACTCAGCCCGCGCCCCTGTCCGCGACCGGCGCGGTGGTCGGCATCGACATGGGCACAGCCAATTGCGGACATCGTGAGCGCCCTGACCTACGGGCTGGGCGGGTCCGTCGCGAAGCCGCACCGGCCTAGTACTCCAGCCGGACTTCTCCATTTTCGCTGGTCAACGGCCCGGAAGTGGGACTGCACAGCAAGCTGGGTGCGGGTATGGCGAGGTGGACTGCCATGCTGGGGTCACCTGCGGGCTGGACCTGTGCGCTGGAGCTACCGCTCGGGTGTACGCGATGGGTCGCCCGACCTGACTCACCGCGCCCGCAGGATCGCCGCCGACTCCTCGTCCAGGGGCAGGAAGGCCTCCAGATGCAGCTCCGCCACCGTGACGTCGACGGCGGTGGCGAACGTGGTCCGGGTGGTCAGCAGCCGCAGCTCGCCCTCGGGGCAGCGAAGTCGGAGCGGAACGGCGAATCCCAGGTGGTCCTGGGCGGGTTGGACGGGCGGGAGGTATCCGGTCAACTCGGCGGCGAGCGCGGCCAGTCGGGCATCCTGATGCTGGCGGGCCCGGGCGCGCTGGTTCTCGATGATGTGGCGGCCCCACTCGGCGAGGTTGATGACTCGGCGGGCCATGCCGTCCGGGTGCAGGGCCAGCCGGAAGACGTTCAGCGGCGGTTTGAGCAGCTCCGGTGCAGCGCCTTCGGTGAGCACGTCGAACGCCCGGTTGGCGGCCAGGAGTTCACCGTGCGGACGGGCCACCAGAGCGGGGTACGGCAGGTGGCCGTCCAGGATGCGCCGCAGGGCCTCGTGCACCGGCCGGAGCAGCGGTGCGTCCAGCGCGGACTCCGGGTACTGCGCGGCGAAGCCAGCCGCGAGCAGCAGTGCGTTGCGTTCGCGCAGTGTGAGACCGAGGGATGCGGCCAGGCGCAGCACGATGGCCCGCCCCGGCTGGGAGCGGCCGCGTTCGATGAAGCTCAGGTACCGCTGCGTGGTCCCCGCCAGGTGGGCCAGTTCCAGCTGGCTGAGACCGCGCAGGGTGCGCCACCGCCGCACCTGGGCGGGAAAGTCGGCGGGGTCGACTGTTGCGGGGGCCGATTCGCTCACCAGAGGGTTGTAGCGCAGCGGCACGCCGTGTGGCCATTCCCGGCAGGGAATTGAGCGGTGGCTCTCGACGCCCGACGATCCATCAGACAACCGTCACTGGAGATCGGATCAGCCATGCGCTCGTACCACCTGCGGACACCGGGCAGCCTCGACGGAATCGTGCTGCGTGAACGGGGAATCCCCACGCCCGGCCCTGGGGAGATCCTGATACGGGTCCGCGCTGCCGCGTTCAACAAGCGTGACGCGCTCATCATGCACGACCGCTACCCGCTGCCCACCCGCCCGGACGTGATCCCGCTCAGCGACGGCGCGGGTGAGGTCGTCGCGGCGGGTGAGCGGGTCACCCGGTTTCGGATCGGTGACCGGGTGGTGGGTAGCTACTGGCCGCGCTGGCAGGGCGGCCGGCTCAGTACGGACCTGTACGACCAGCTCGGAAACACCTTGGACGGGATGCTCACCGAGTATGCCGTGCTCGACCAGGAGTGGGCGGTCCGCGTGCCCGACTCGCTCGACTGGACGGAGGCGGCCACCTTGCCCTGCGCCGCCGTGACTGCCTGGACCTCGCTCACTGGCGGACAAGGGCTGCTGCCGGGCCGCACGGTGCTCACCCTGGGCAGCGGAGGCGTCTCGCTGTTCGCCCTCCAGGTCGCCAAGGCAGCCGGCTGCCAGGTCATCTGCACCACATCCAGCGATGCCAAGGCCGAGCGGCTGAAGACGCTGGGGGCCGACCACGTCATCAACTACACGAGCACGCCGGAGTGGAGCGCGGCTGTGCACCAACTCACCGGCGGCGAGGGCGCTGACCTAGTCCTCGACACCATGGGCCCCGCCACCATGGAGCAGTCGATGCGGTCGTCGGCGCTGTACGGTGAGGTGGTGATGCTGGGCGGCGGCGCCACCGAGCCCTGCCTGCAGATCGATACCGCCACCTACGCCCGCACCATGACCACCGTCCGGCGGGTTTTCGTCGGCAGCCGCGCGGACCTGGCTGACCTGGTCCGCGCCGTCGACGTGAACGCGATCCGCCCGGTGATCGACCAGGTCTTCCCGTTTGCCGAGGCCCGTGACGCCTTCGCCTACTACCTTTCCGGGCAGGCGTTCGGCAAGGTCGTGGTCGGTATCGACTGAGCCGGGCACCCGAGCCCGGGGTCGCCGTCCACTCCCAGCCCATTGAACAGCACAACGCGTCTGTTCCGAGCCTATTTGGCTGACGCTCCATCAGGGGGGCGGTGGTTCGTGACCCACCCGATCGGGGTGCGTGCGGCTCCGGTAGTGGCAGTGCCGTGCGACGGCTTGGTGTCGTCGCCGCCAGTACGACCAGTGGAGCCGACGCTGGGATGGGTGCGGTCTGCCTGGCGGGACATGGGCAAGATCCAAGAACCGTCGCACTTCTGCCACGGTGAGGGGAACGAGGCTGCCTGGACCGTTTCTGCGACCCCCTTTTCGAGGGCGTGGGCGGCCATCGCCGCCAGGAAGCAGTGCGCAAACATGGCCAGTGTGATGTGCCGATACCAGCCGACGTAGCGACGGACCTCGTACTCATCCAGGCCGCACTCGTTCTTCGCGGCCTGGAAGCACTCCTCGATGGCCCAGCGTGAGCCGGCCACACGGACCAACTCGCCGACGGTCGTCCCCTGTGGTGCGAAGGCGAGGTAGTAGGCGATCTCCGAGGGGCGGGCCAGGCTGCGGCGTGCCAGCACCCAGCGGTGGTGCATGGGTACCTCGCCGTTCTCGTCGTCGGCAGCAGGGAGCCTGGCCGCGGCCCAGTCGTAGACCCGTGGCCCCTTCGCTCCGTCCCCGCACGAGATCCGCCCCCAGGCGTCGTCTGGTGCGCCGGTCAGGACGTGGTCGATGCGCCAGCTTCCCGCAGGCGACTTGACCTGCTGTGACTTGGGAACCGCCAGTACATAACCCACACCGGCATCCTCCAGCGTCCGCCGGAAGCCCCGTTCCTGCCCGTAGGCCGCGTCGGCCGTCACCCAGGCGATCGGCAGCGCGGAGGCGAGCGCACGCAGCACCATCGCGCGCGCCAGTTCGGGCTTTGTCGCGAACGGCCTGTCCTCGGGGATTCTCGCTGCCCGACACCGTTCCCTGAGCTTCCCCCGAGATGCGAGGAGGGGTGACAGCGGGTCAGATAGATCTCGTGAGAGGAGATCTGACGATGCCTGCCCCGAGGAA
>NZ_JBSGDB010000542.1:0-5465 GCF_053602155.1 Streptomyces sp. NPDC004561 | reverse complement strand
CGCGACCCCGCTCGCGGCGACCGTATGGGCGTACGACCTCGTCCTCAAGCGCACCCCGGCCGGCCCCGTCGCCATGGCGGCGGCCCGCGGCCTCGACCTGCTGCTCGGCGCGGCGGCCACCCGCCCGGCGCCCGGAACGGTTCGCCGGGCCCTGCCCTCCGCCGCCCTGCTGGGCGCCCACACCCTGGCACTCACCACGGTCTCCCGGCACGAGACGACCGGCGGAGACGCACTGCCCCCGCTCGCCGCGCTGGCGACCACGGGCACGCTCGGGCTCCTGCTGTCGCGTGAACTCCCGTCGGGCCGGGGTGCCGCACCCGCCCCCGGCCCGACGGGCGGCACCGCCGTCCGGCACCGGGGGAGCCGGGCCCGCCGCCCGGTCCGGCCCCCGCTGGGCACCGTGCTCAGCGCCGCCTACACGGCCCTGGCCGCCCGCGCCTACCTGCACGCCGCCCTCAACCCGTCACCCCCGCTCACCCAGCGAGCCGTCGGCGGCGGCATCCGCGCGACCATCCCCCTCCAGGCGGCCCTCTGCGCCCGCGCCGGCGCCTCCGTCACCGCGCTGTGCACCGCCGCGCTCGCCCCGCTCGCGGCGCGGTTCTCCAGGAAGGTGAGCGTCACATGACCGCCCTCCGCTTCGGCTACGGCACCAACGGCCTGACCGACCTGCGGCTGGACGACGCCCTCGCCCTGCTCGCCGACCTCGGCTACGACGGCGTCGGCCTGACCCTCGACCACATGCACCTGGACCCGCTCGCCCCGGGCCTCGCCGACCGCACGCGCCGCGTCGCGAAGAGGCTGGGCGAGCTGGGCCTCGGCGTCACCGTGGAGACCGGCGCCCGCTACGTCCTCGACCCGCGGCGCAAGCACGGGCCCACGCTGCTCGACCCGGACCCGCGGGCCCGCGCCCGCCGCGTGGACCTGCTCCTGCAGGCGGTGCGGGTGGCGGCCGACCTCGGGGCGCACGCCGTGCACTGCTTCAGCGGAATCGTTCCGCCGACGGTCACCGAACCGGGCACGGCATGGCAATGGCTGGCAGCCTCCCTCACTCCCGTGCTGGAGGCCGCGAGCACCGCCGGGGTCCCGCTCGCCGTCGAACCCGAGCCCGGGCACCTCCTCTCCACCCTCGCCGACTTCCACCACCTGCGCGGCCTCCTCGGTGACCCTCCCGCCCTCGGGCTCACCCTCGACATCGGCCACTGCCAGTGCCTGGAGCCGCTGGCGCCCGAGGACTGCGTGCGCGAGGCCGCGCCCTGGCTGCGGCACGTCCAGATCGAGGACATGCGGCGCGGTGTGCACGACCATCTCCCGTTCGGAGAGGGCGAGATCGACTTCCCGCCGGTCCTCGCGGCCCTCGCCGCCACCGGCTACCAGGGCCTGACGGTCGTGGAACTGCCCCGCCACTCCCACGCCGGTCCCCACCACGCGAAGACCTCACTGCAGTTCCTCCACCAGGCCGTCGGCACCGCCCCTGCCGCCGTGCCGGACCCCGCGCCGGAAGGGAGCGGACCGTGAACCACCGCCTCACGAGGAGCCCGCTGCCAGGTCCGGCCGTCGGCGTAGGCGTGGTCGTCTCGGCCGGAGGGAGAGCGTCGTGAACCGCTGCCACGCGCAGACCGCGCTTCTGGGCTCAGCCGTCCACGCACCTTTGTCGCCGCCGGAGGAGAGCCGTCGAGACGCCGTGTGCGTGGTGCGCCGCCTGCCCCGCGCGCTCGTCGCCGTCGCCGTGCTGGAAGGGAGTGTGGCTTGAACCTCCACCTCACCGTGTCCGCGTCACCGTCCCCGGTGCGCGCCGCCACCACCGTCCCTGTCGCCGTGCCCGAAGGGAGCACCCCGTGACCCATGCGAGCGTCGCAGCGGCGCCCTCCCCGGACGCCCTGCGCGAGTGTCTCGACGCGCACCTCGATCCGGCCGCCCGGGACTGGTTTTGGCGAGCCCTGGCCGAAGCCGCCGGCGCCCCGGGCGGCCGCGGCCCGATCTCCGTGTGGGAACTGCGGCTCGCGGAGGCCGGGCGTCGCTGCGGCAGCCGGCAGGCCGATGCGGCCCGCGTGCTGATCCTGCACGCGGCCCACGCCGACACCGCCGCCCTCACCCGGGTCTACCGGCAGGGCACGGCTGCCGAACGCCGTGCCGTGCTGCTCGCCCTCCCCCACCTCGTGCCGGGCCCCGAGGCGCTCCCCCTGGTCGAGGACGCCCTGCGCACCAACGACACCCGGCTGATCGCCGCCGCCGTCGGCCCCTACGCCGCCCGCCACCTGGACGCGCACGGCTGGCGGCACGCGGTTCTCAAGTGCCTGTTCACCGGCGTCCCCGTGGACGCGGTGGCCGGCCTCACCGAGCGCGCCCAGGCCGATGCCGAACTCGCCCGGATGCTCGGGGACTTCGCGGCCGAGCGCACGGCGGCCGGCCGCCCCGTCCCCAGCGGCCTGTACCGCGTGCTGGCCCTGGTCACCGCGCAGACCCGCAAGGAGTCCTGATGCGCCTGTTCGACCCGCACATCCATATGACGTCCCGGACCACCGACGACTACGAGGCCATGCGGGCCGCCGGCATCCGCGCGGTGGTGGAGCCCTCGTTCTGGCTCGGCCAGCCCCGCACCTCGCCCGGCTCCTTCCTCGACTACTTCGACTCACTGCTCGGCTGGGAGCCGTTCCGCGCGGCTCAGTACGGCATCGCCCATCACTGCACGCTCGCCCTCAACCCCAAGGAGGCCAACGACCCGCGCTGCGCGCCCGTCCTGGACGAACTGCCCCGCTATCTCGTCAAGGACCAGGTCGTCGCGGTCGGCGAGATCGGCTACGACTCGATGACGCCCGCCGAGGACAAGGCCCTCGCGGCACAGCTCCAGCTCGCCGCCGACCACGGCCTGCCCGCGCTCGTGCACACCCCGCACCGCGACAAGCTCGCGGGCCTGCGCCGCACCCTCGACGTCGTCCGCGAGTCGGCCCTGCCCGTGGACCGCGTCCTGGTCGACCACCTCAACGAGACGACCGTCAAGGAGGCCAAGGACAGCGGCTGCTGGCTGGGCTTCTCCGTCTACCCCGACACCAAGATGGACGAGCGGCGGATGGTGGAGATCCTGCGGGCCTTCGGACCCGAGAAGGTGCTCGTGAACTCCGCCGCGGACTGGGGCCGCAGCGACCCGCTGAAGACACGCGCGGTGGCCGGCCTGATGCTGGCCGAGGGCTTCACCGAGGACGACGTCGACCGGGTCCTGTGGCGCAATCCGGTCGCCTTCTACGGGCTCAGCGGCCGCCTGGACCTGGAGGTCGCGCGGCCCGAGGCCACCCACGGGGGCAACTCCCTCGCCCGAGGCGGGGAGTGAGCGATGCGTTTCCGGCACCCCGACGGTTCGACCGTCCACCTCGCCTACTGCACCAACGTCCACACCGCCGAGACCCTCGACGGCGTCCTCGCCCAACTGCGCGACCACTGCGAACCGGTCCGCCGCCGGCTCGGCCGCGACCGCCTCGGCATCGGCCTGTGGCTCGCCCACGACGCCGCCCGCGCCGTGGACGCCGACCCGTCCGCGCTGCGCGCCCTGCGCCGCGCACTCGACCGGCGCGGCCTGGAGGTCGTGACCCTCAACGCCTTCCCGTACGAGGGTTTCGGCTCCGACGAGGTCAAGTACCGCGTGTACAAGCCCGACTGGGCGGACCCCGAGCGCCTGGAGTACACCACCGCCCTGGCCCGGATCCTCGGCGCGCTGCTGCCAGACGACGTCACCGAGGGCAGCGTCTCCACCCTGCCGCTGGGCTGGCGCACCGGCTGGACCGCCGACCGCGCCCGCACCGGCCGCGAGGCCCTGCGCACCCTCGGCGCCCGCCTGGACGCGCTGGCGGAGCTGACCGGCCGCTCGATCCGCGTCGGCCTGGAACCCGAGCCCGGGTGCACCGTGGAGACCACCCGCGACGCCCTGGCCCCGCTCACCGCCGTCGGCCACCCCCGCGTCGGTGTCTGCGTCGACACCTGCCACCTCGCCACGTCCTTCGAGGACCCGCACACCGCGCTGGACGGTCTGGCCGCCGCACGGATCCCCGTCGTGAAGGCGCAGCTGTCGGCCGCCCTGCACGCCGAACACCCCGACCGCCCCGAAGTCCGGCATGCCCTGGCCGCGTTCGCCGAGCCCCGCTTCCTGCACCAGACCCGCACTCCCACACCCGTCGGCCTGCGCGGCACCGACGACCTCCCGGAGGCCCTGACCGGCGACGCCCTCCCCGCGACGGCACCGTGGCGCGCCCACTTCCACGTACCGCTGCACGCCGACCCCGACGGACCCCTGACCGCCACGCTCCCGGTGCTGCGCGCCGCCCTCACCCGCCTCGTCGGCGGCCCCCGCCCGCTCACCCGCCACCTGGAGGTCGAGACGTACACCTGGCAGGCACTCCCGCCCGGCCTGCGCCCCCGCGGCCGGGACCGGCTCGTGGACGGCATCGCCGCCGAACTCGCCCTCGCCCGCGACCTGCTGACCGACCTCGGCCTGAAGGAGCTGCCATGACCGGGCCCACCCCGCTGCTGGTCCTGGACGTCGTCGGCCTCACCCCCCGGCTCCTCGCCCACATGCCACACCTCAGGGCACTCGCCGACACCGGCTCCCTGGCCCACCTCGGCACCGTCCTGCCCGCCGTCACCTGAGCCGCCCAGTCCACCTTCCTCACCGGCACGCTCCCCGCCGAACACGGCATCGTCGGCAACGGCTGGTACTTCCGCGAGCTCGGCGACGTCCTCCTGTGGCGCCAGCACAACGGGCTCGTCGCCGGCGACAAGATCTGGGACGCGGCCCGCCGTGCGCACCCCGGTTACACGGTCGCCAACATCTGCTGGTGGTACGCCATGGGCGCCGACACCGACATCACCGTCACCCCCCGCCCCGTCTACTACGCGGACGGCCGCAAGGAACCCGACTGCTACACCAGGCCACCCGCCCTGCACGACGAACTCACTGAGAAATTCGGCACGTTCCCCCTCTTCCGCTTCTGGGGACCGGGCGCCGACCTGGTCTCCAGCCAGTGGATCATCGACGCCACCCGGCACATCCTGCACACCCGCCGCCCCGACCTGGCGCTCTGCTACCTCCCGCACCTCGACTACGACCTCCAGCGCTACGGCCCCGACGACCCGCGCTCCCTGAAGGCCGCCACCGACCTGGACGCCGCCCTGGCCCCGCTGCTCGACGACGCCCGGGCGGAAGGCCGTACCGTCGTCGTCCTGTCCGAATACGGCATCACCAGGGTGAGCAGGTCCGTCGACATCAACCGCGCCCTGCGCCGTGCGGGCCTGCTGGAGGTCCACACCCAGGACGGCATGGAGTACCTGGACCCGATGGCGTCCCGCGCCTTTGCCGTCGCCGACCACCAGATCGCCCACGTGTACGTCCGCCGGCCCGAGGACCTGGCCGCCGCCCGCGCCGCCCTCGACGGCCTGCCCGGCATCGAGCGACTCCTCGACGATGAGGGCAAGAAGGC
>NZ_JBSGDB010000541.1:0-5467 GCF_053602155.1 Streptomyces sp. NPDC004561 | reverse complement strand
GTCGGTGATCTTGCTGTCCCGCAGGCGGCAAACGGTGGTCAGGTACTCGTCCAGGATCGCGTCCGGGCGCTGGGCGGTGTTGTACAGGGGGAGGGGTGCTCGAAGGGGTTCGGCAGGGGTTGTGGACAGGGTGGTCAGTGGATGATCCCGGTGCGCAGGGCCACGGCGACCATGCCGGCCCGGTCACCGGTGCCCAGCTTGCGGGCGATGCGGGCGAGGTGGCTCTTCACGGTCAGGGCGGACAGCCCCATCGAGACGCCGATCGCCTTGTTCGACTGGCCCTCCGCGACCAGCCGCAGCACCTCGACCTCGCGTCCGGACAGCTCGCGGTAGCCGCCCGGGTGGCTCGGGGCACCCGGGGGGCGGCGGTGCATCCGGGAGGCGGCACCGAGGGGAGTGGCGCCCGGTCGGGTGGGGAGCCCGATGTTGGTCCGGGTGCCGGTGACTACGTAGCCCTTGACCCCGCCGGCCAGGGCGTTGCGGACCGCGCCGATGTCGTCGGCGGCGGACAGGGCGAGCCCGTTGGGCCAGCCCGCGGCGCGGGTCTCGGAGAGCAGGGTCAGGCCTGAGCCGTCGGGGAGGTGGACGTCGGCGACACAGATGTCGCGGGGGTTGCCGATGCGGGGACGAGCCTCCGCGATGGACGAGGCCTCGATGACGTCGCGCACCCCGAGCGCCCACAGATGGCGGGTGACGGTGGAACGGACGCGGGGGTCGGCCACGACCACCATGGCGGTCGGCTTGTTCGGGCGGTAGGCGACCAGGCTTGCGGGTTGCTCAAGGAGAACGGACACCAGGCCTCCTGGGGTGGGGGGACGGGGGCCGGCTTGTGGGGATGAAGCCGGGACGAACCGTGCTTTGAAGGTCACAGTCGTCTTCGGCAGCAAACTCGTCCGCCTTTAGAGAATGATCACGATCTAGTGAGTAACAATCCGTGCAATTCGGACACGCGATCGATCATCCGAAGATCGAATCGGTTCGTGCGGATGCGATTCGAGTGCGCAATGTGGCCGTATCGACAAAGAGATGGTCAATGAGGCGTCCAGGAGGGTTACCCGGCCGGAGCCCGGCCGTCAGGTCACCGGGACTGCGGACCCCTGCGCTGCGGCAGCGTCACCACCGAGGCGTCCCCCGGACCGGCCGGCGGCAGCCCCCCGACCTGGGCCAGCAGATCGCACCAGGAGACCAGGTGGGAGGCCGTGTCCGGCACCCCGCCGAGCCCCTCGCGGGGCGTCCAGGACGCCCGGATCTCGATCTGGGACGCGGGCGGCCGTTCGGACAGTCCGCCGAAGTAGTGCGAACTCGCCCGCGTGATCGTGCCGCTCGGCTCGCCGTAGCCCAGCCCGCGCGCCTGCAGCGCCCCGGTCAGCCACGACCAGCACACCTCGGGCAGCAGCGGATCGGCCGCCATCTCCGGCTCCAGCTCCGCGCGCACCAGCGTCACCAGCCGGAACGTGCCCCGCCAGGCGTCGTGCCCGGCCGGGTCGTGCAGCAGCACCAGCCGGCCGTCGGCCAGCTCCTGCTCGCCGTCGACCACCACCGCCTCCAGCGCGTACGCGTACGGGGCTAGCCGCTGCGGCGCGGGCGTCGGCTCCACCTCGACCTGCGGCCGCAGCCGGCTGTTGCGCAGGGCCTCGACCGCGGCCCGGAAAGCCGGCGGACCCGAGCCACCGGATTGCCGGTCCGCTTCTTCGCTGTCCTTCACGTCGTCCATTCCGTCAGCGCTGTCCGACATTCGTCCGTGAGCCGCAGCCATGCGGGGAAGAGTAAGGGGAAGCGGGGCCTTGTGCAGGCAAGACACCCCGCGCCGTTCGCGGCCGCCGCCTCGGGGCCGCCCGGCCCCGGTGACATGCGAGACTTGCCCCGTGACCGCCAACGACGCCCTCCCGGGCAAGCAGCCGACCGCGACGTACGACAGCGCCTTCCTCAAGGCGTGCAGGCGTGAACCCGTGCCGCACACCCCCGTGTGGTTCATGCGCCAGGCCGGCCGCTCCCTGCCCGAGTACCGCAAGGTGCGCGAGGGTATCCCGATGCTCGAGTCCTGCATGCGGCCCGAGCTGGTCACCGAGATCACGCTCCAGCCCGTGCGCCGGCACGACGTGGACGCGGCGATCTACTACAGCGACATCGTCGTCCCGCTCAAGGCCATCGGCCTCGACCTCGACATCAAGCCCGGCGTCGGCCCGGTCGTCGAGCAGCCGATCCGCACCCGCGAGGACCTGGCCCGGCTGCGCGATCTCACCCCCGAGGACGTCTCCTACGTCACCGAGGCGATCGGCCTGCTCACCCGGGAGCTGGGCGCCACCCCGCTGATCGGTTTCGCGGGCGCCCCGTTCACCCTCGCGAGCTACCTCGTCGAGGGCGGCCCCTCGCGCACGTACGAGAACGCCAAGGCGATGATGTACGGCGACCCCGAGCTGTGGGCCGACCTGCTCGACCGGCTCGCCGACATCACGGCCGCCTTCCTGAAGGTCCAGATCGAGGCCGGCGCCTCCGCCGTCCAGCTCTTCGACTCCTGGGCCGGCGCGCTCGCCCCCGCCGACTACCGGAACTCGGTCATGTCCGCCTCGGCGAAGGTCTTCGACGCGGTCGCGGGCTACGGCGTCCCGCGCATCCACTTCGGCGTCGGCACCGGCGAGCTGCTGCGGCTCATGGGCGAGGCCGGCGCGGACGTCGTCGGCGTCGACTGGCGCGTCCCGCTGGACGAGGCCCAGCGCCGCGTCGGCCCCGGCAAGGCGCTCCAGGGCAACCTCGACCCGACGGTCCTGTTCACCGGCAAGGACATCCTCGAGGCCAAGGCCCAGGAGGTGCTCGACGCCGCCGCCGGCCTGGAGGGCCACGTCTTCAACCTCGGCCACGGCGTCATGCCGAACACCGACCCGGACGCGCTGACCCGGCTCGTGGAGTACGTCCACACCGCCACCGCGCGCTGACTCACCACGTGTAGCGAGGCCGCGCCCGCCTGCCGAAGAGCAGGCCGCGCGGCTCCGGCGGGGGAGGCGTGCCGGGCTTGAGCGGCCAGGCGAGCAGCATGCCCGCCACAAAGCCCACCACGTGCGCCGCGTACGCCACCGTGCCGGCGCCGGAGACTCCGCGCCCGGACGAGTACATCGCCTGGAGCAGGAACCAGAAGCCCAGCACCAGCCAGGCGGGCAGCCGCAGCGGCAGGAAGACCAGGAACGGGACGAGGACCCAGACCCTCGCCTTCGGCCACAGCACGATGTAGGCGCCGAGGACCCCGGCGATCGCCCCCGACGCGCCGATCAGCGGATCGCTCGACGCGGCGTTGAGCAGCGCGAAGCCGTAGCCGGCCGCATAGCCGCAGACGACGTAGAAGAGGAAGAAGCGGATGTGGCCCATCCGGTCCTCGACGTTGTTGCCGAAGATCAGCAGGAAGAGCATGTTGCCCAGCAGGTGCAGCCAGCTGCCGTGCAGGAACATCGCCGTGAAGACCGACAGCGGCGCCGACTTGCGGTAGCCGGGCGGCCCCACGACGCAGCCCGGGCCGTGCTGGCCCACCCCGACCTGGCCCGTCGGGACCAGCTGCGGCATCTGATGGTGGATCAGTTCCCGTGGGACCGCCGCGTACTGGTCCATGAAGGCCTGCAGATGGCACAGCTGCGCCAGGTCGCTGCCGCCCGCCACGGAACCGGCTATGCCGGGCATGGAGACGAACACGAGGACGTTGGCGGCGATGAGGGCGTACGTCACC
Organism: Streptomyces sp. NPDC004561; assembly: GCF_053602155.1. Lineage (NCBI taxonomy): Bacteria > Bacillati > Actinomycetota > Actinomycetes > Kitasatosporales > Streptomycetaceae > Streptomyces > Streptomyces sp. NPDC004561. Next base: position 1,755 of record NZ_JBSGDB010000541.1, on the reverse strand, counting down.
CAGGGGGTGCGGCGCACCGGGTTCACGTCATGGACGGGGATGACCACACAGAAGTAGTGCCCGCGATGGGCCGCGCGAATCGGTGAACGCGGTCGGGCAGGTGTGCGTATCTGTTCTCAACCGACGTGAGGATCAGGCGATGAACGAGCGAGTGACTCCCCCGATGCACGCCCTGCCCGACGGCGAGGCGGAGATCTCCCTGGTCGTACGGCTCCCCTGGGAGGACGTCGCGCGGCTCGGCCAGGAGGCCGGGCGCCTCGCCTCCCAGATGCAGCGGCCCGTGACCCTGGACGAGGCGGTGAGCCACCGGCTGCGCTCGGCCCGCCCGGCCGCCTCCCACGCCAAGCCCGCGGGCGAACAGCCCGCGGCCGTCTCCGCCCTGCCACGGATCAGCGGGACGGCCTGAGGCCCTTCTCCCGGCGCCCTAGGCGGCCCGCACCTTCGCCACCGCCTTCCTGGCCGCCACCAGCACCGGGTCCCACACCGGGGAGAAGGGCGGGGCGTAGCCCAGGTCCAGGGCCGTCATCTGTTCCACCGTCAGCTGCGCGGTCAGCGCGACCGCGGCGATGTCGACCCGCTTCGCCGCGCCCTCCCGTCCGACGATCTGCACGCCCAGCAGCCGGCCCGTGCGGCGCTCGGCGAGCATCTTGACCGTCATCGGGGAGGCCCCGGGGTAGTAGCCGGCGCGGCTCGTGGACTCGATGGTGACCGTCTCGTACCGCAGACCCACCCGCCGGGCGTCCTTCTCCCGCAGACCGGTGCGGGCGATCTCCAGGTCGCAGACCTTGCTGACGGCGGTGCCGACCACGCCCGGGAAGGTGGCGTAACCGCCGCCCGCGTTGGTGCCGATGACCTGGCCGTGCTTGTTGGCGTGGGTGCCGAGCGGGACGTACTGCTCCTGGCCGGAGACCAGGTTCAGCACCTCCACGCAGTCGCCGCCCGCCCAGATGTCCTCCTGGCCGCGCACCCGCATCGCGAGGTCGGTGAGCAGGCCGCCGTGGGCGCCCAGGGGAAGGCCGGCCGCGCGGGCGAGACCGGTCTCCGGGCGGACGCCGATGCCGAGGACCACCACGTCGGCGGGGTACTCGGCCTCCTCCGTGACCACCGCGCGGACCCGGCCGTCCTCGCCGGTGAGGACCTTGGTGACCTCGGCGTCGTTCACCATGGTGATGCCGAGGCCCTCCATGGCCCGGTGCACCAGGCGCCCCATGTCCGGGTCGAGCGTCGACATGGGTTCCCTGCCCCGGTTGACGACGGTCACCTCGAAACCGCGGTTGATGAGCGCCTCGGCCATCTCCACGCCGATGTAGCCGGCGCCCACGACCACCGCGCGATGGCCCCGCGTGCGCGCCAGGGTGTCGAGCAGCGCCTGCCCGTCGTCCAGGGTCTGCACCCCGTGCACCCCGGGGGCGTCCGCGCCCGGCATGTCCGGGCGCACCGGCCGGGCGCCGGTGGCGATGACCAGCCTGTCGTACGACGTCCAGGACTCGGCGCCGGAATCGACGTCACGCGCGCGTACCCGCTGCCGGGCCACGTCGATCTCCGTGACCTCGGTGCGCAGACGCAGATCGATGCCCCGGGCGCGGTGCTCCTCGGGGGTACGGGCGATCAGGTCGTCCCGCTCGGGCACCTCGCCGCCCACCCAGTACGGGATGCCGCACGCGGAGAAGGACGTGAAGTGGCCGCGCTCGAAGGCCACGATCTCCAGTTCCCCGGGATCCTTCAGCCGGCGCGCCTGCGACGCCGCGGACATGC
>NZ_JBSGDB010000540.1:0-5469 GCF_053602155.1 Streptomyces sp. NPDC004561 | reverse complement strand
GACGACGGCGTCCCCGGAGCGGCCCGGGGCCCTGTCCGCGCCCGGCGGGTCAGCGCCCCTGGAACTTCGGGCTCCGCCGCTCCACGAACGCCCGCAGCCCCTCCTCGGCGTCCCGCGTCGTCATGTTGATCTCCTGGGCGGCTGCCTCGGCGGCGAAGGCGGCCGTACGGTCGGCGTCGAGGGAGCCGTGCACCAGCTGCTTGGTCAGGGCGAGGGCCCGGGTCGGCCCGGACGCCAGCCGCACCGCCCACTCCCGGGCCGTCCCCGCCAGCTCCCCGTCCGCGACGACCCGGTTGACCAGGCCCAGCCGCCGCGCCTCCGCCGCCGGGACGGCGTCCCCGAAGAACATCAGCTCCTTGGCCCGCTGCGGCCCGATCAGCCGGGGCAGCAGATAGGCGCCGCCCGCGTCCGGTACCAGCCCGCGCCGCACGAACACCTCGATGAAGCGCGCGGACTCGGCGGCGAGCACCAGGTCGCAGGCGAAGGCGAGATGCGCGCCGAGCCCGGCCGCCGTGCCGTTCACGGCGGCGATCACCGGCTTCTCGCAGTCCAGCACGGCGGCGATCAGCCGCTGGGCGCCCACGCGCAGGGTGCGGGCGACGTCCCCGGGGATCCGCTCCCGCTCGGCGGCGCCGCCCCGCAGATCCGCGCCCGCGCAGAACCCGCGCCCCGTCCCGGTGAGGACCACGGCCCGTACGTCCGGGTCGGCGGACGCCTGCGCCAGCAGCTCGACGAGCCGGTCCCGCAAGGCGGGCGTGAGCGCGTTCAGGGCCTCGGGGCGGTCGAGGGTGAGGTACGAGACGTGCTCGCGGACCTCGTGCGCGAGCCCGCTCACCGGCACACCACCAGCGCGTCCAGCGCCACCGCGCCCTGCCCGCGGGGCAGCACCAGCAGCGGGTTGATGTCCAGTTCCGCGATCCGGTCGCCGAGTTCGAGCGCCATGCGCTGGACGCGCAGGACGACCTCCACCAGGGCGTCCCGGTCGGCGGGCGGCCGGCCGCGGACCCCGTCCAGCAGGGCCCGGCCGCGCAGCTCGCCGAGCATGTCCCGGGCCTGCTCCTCGCCGAACGGCGGCACGCGGACCGAGGAGTCGCGCAGCACCTCCACCAGCACCCCGCCGAGCCCCACGGTCACCGTCGGCCCGAACAGCTCGTCGTGCGTGACCCCGACGACCATCTCCACGCCCTGCTCGACCATCTGGCACACCAGGACGCCGTCCAGCGAGACGCCTTCGTAGCGGGCGATGTCGGTCAGCTCGCGGTAGGCGTCCCGGACCTGGCTGGCCGAGGTCAGGCCGATCTTCACCAGGCCGAGCTCGCTCTTGTGGGCGATCTGCGCGCCGGACGCCTTCATCACCACCGGGTAGCCGACCTGGGCCGCCGCGCGGACCGCCGCCGCGGCGCTGGTCACCAGCTGCTCGCGCGGCACCCGGATGCCGTAGGCGCGCAGCAGCTGCTTGGCCGCGTGCTCGCTGAGCTGCCGGCCGGGGCACATCAGGGCCTGCGCCTTGCGGAAGGACGGGGAGGGGGTGCGCGGGGCCGCGTCGAAGGGGGAGCGGTAGTCGCCGACGAAGCGGTGGTGGTCCAGCCAGGCGCGCACGGCGCCGAGGCAGTTGCCGACGGTGCGGAAGGTGGCCACACGCGAGGAGCCGAGCAGCACGTCCCGGTAGGCGGCCTCGGTGCCGACCGGCGAGCCCCACACCACGCACACCAGCTTGTCGGTCTCCTCGGCGGCCTCGACCAGATCCCGCACGAGCCTGTCGCTGAGCGGCGGGAAGGGCCCGGTGACCGGGCAGACCAGCACGCCCACCTGCGGATCGGCGAGGATCGCGTCGATGATCCGCCGGCCGCGCCAGTCGCCGACCGGATGGCCGCCGTTGTCCACCGGGTTGGCCACGCTCAGGTACTCCGGTATCCACTGGTGCAGCTCGGCCTGCTTGCCGGCGGAGAGCCGGGGGAGGCTCAGTCCGGCCGCGGCGGCGAGGTCGGCGACATGGGCGCCGGTGCCGCCGGAGATCGAGTAGACGGCGACGCCTTCGGCGCGCGGGGTCCGGGCGCGGGCCAGCAGGGCCGCGGTGTCCTGGAGTTCGTCGAGCCCGTCGACGCGGATCACGCCGTACTGGCGCATGGCCGCGTCCACCACGTCGTCGGCGCCCGTGAGCTTGCCGGTGTGCGAGGCCGCCGTGCGCGACCCGGCCTCGGTCCGGCCCACCTTCACCGCGACGACGGGCACCTTGCGGCGGGCGGCGCGGTCGGCGGCCAGCAGGAAGGACCGGCCGTCCGCGAGGCCCTCCACATAGGCGGCGATGGCGCCGACCCCGGGCTGTTCGGCGAACCAGGAGATGAAGTCGGCGGTCTCCAGGTCGGCCTCGTTGCCGGTGGGCGCCCAGTGGGAGAGCCGGATGCCCAGCTCCTGCAGCGCGAACACCGGCCGGCCCTGGTGCCCGGACTGGGTGATCAGCGCGATCGCCGGGCCCTCCAGGTCGTCCCGGAACCGCTCGAAGGCGTTGAGGTTGGTGTTCGGGCCGAGCAGCCGCAGACCCGAGCGGCGCACGGCCTCGGCGAGCCGCCGCTGCGCCGCGGCCCCCTCCTCGCCGGTCTCCGCGAAACCGGAGGCGAAGGCTACGGCGAACTTCACCTTGGCCTCGCCGAGTTCCCCGATCACGGGCAGCGGATCGGCGACCAGCAGCACGGCCAGGTCGACCTGCTCGGGCAGCTCGGCGACGGAGGCGCTGCAGGGGACGCCGAAGACGGACGGCCGGGTCGGATGCACCGGATGCACCCGTGCGCCGACCCGCTCGGCCCACGCCAGCAGCTGCCTGGTGATCCCGGTGTTCGGCCGCCCCTCGGCGTCGGAGGCGCCGATCACGGCGACCGACTCGGGCCGGAAGAGCCGGGCGAGATCCGGTACGTCCGCGTACAGGGGCCGCCCGCTCACGTCGAGGTCGTCGACCCGGTCGTGCACGGTGGGTCCGGGCCGCTGCTCGCCGCAGGCGATGACCCGGGCGCGGCGGGAGTCGGTGGTGAGGGTGCCGTGGGTTGATCCAAGCATCGTTCCGCCCGCTCCTGTGAGACAGCACAAGTAAACTGACGCTCTGTCAGGTTACAAAAGTGATGCCCCGTCAGGAACGGTTCGGACCGTCAAAGTTACCGCCGGGTGCGCAGCTCCCGGGCCAGGCGCTTCGCGATCTTGTCGGCGTCGATGGCCAGCTCCCGGAACATCCCGCTGATCGGGTTGGTGAACCCGGTGAAGTACAGGCCGGGCGTCTGCTCGGGTGCGCGGCCGCCGTGCGCCACCGGCTTCCCGCGCCCGTCCAGCACCCCGAGGTGCCCGACCAGCTCCTCCAGCGCCCGGGCGTACCCGGTGGCCGCGATCACCACGTCCGGCGAGAGACGGCCGCCGTCGGCGAGGACCACCTTGCCGTCCTCGAACGACTCCACGGCCGCCACGATCTCCACCGTCCCCGTGCGCACGGCGTCGACCAGACCGACGTCCTGCACCGGGATGGCGCCCTGCCGGACCCTGCTGTAGAGCCCGGTGTCCGGTCGCGGCAGCCCCTGGGCGGTCAGATCCGGTGTGCTCATCCGCGTCACCGGTCCGGCGAGCCGGTCCACCAGCCCGACCGGCAGCCGCCGCACGAGCACGCCCGTGTACTGGGCGGCCCAGCCGAGGGTGGAGCGGCGCAGGATGTGCGGAACGGTGCGCACGGCGAGCCGCACCCGCGCGGCCCCGCCCTCCGCCAGGTCGACGGCGATCTCGGCGCCGGTGTTGCCGATCCCGACGACCAGCACGTCACGGCCCGCGTACGGCCGCGCGTTGCGGTACGCGCCGGCGTGCAGGAACTCGCCCTCGTACGACTCCTGTCCGGGCCAGTCGGGTATGCGGGGGCTGTGGTTGTAGCCGGTGGCGACCACCACCGCGCTGCCGGTCAGCTCGCGCCCGCCGGAGGCGTGCAGCAGCCAGCCGGTGCCGTCCCCGGTCCGCTCGACCCGGTGCACCTCCACCCCGGTGACGATCTCCAGCTCGTGGTGCTCGGCGTACCTCTCCAGGTAGCGCACCACGTCGTCCCGGGCCACCCAGCGCCCGGACCGCCGGGGGATCGCCAGGCCGGGCAGGGCGGAAAGGCGCCGGGTGGTGTGCAGCCGGAGCCGGTCGTAGTGGCGCCGCCAGGAGTCCCCGACCAGGTCGGCCTTCTCCAGCACCACGGCCCGTATGCCCCGTGCCCGCAGCGCGTACGCGGCGGCCAGGCCGCCCGGACCGGCGCCGATCACGTACACCGGGCGGTCGGCGGGGGTCGGGGAGGGGTGCGCTGGAGCGGAACGGGTGACGGTCATGCTCGGGAGCGTAACCACGCCCCCACTTGATGGGTCTCGGTCAAGACCGGAATTGGTTGCGGATTGATCACGGCTGTGCGAATGCGGTGCGCAATCGGCGGAAGGCGGCGCCACCGGGGGCGATGCGGGCGCCGTGGCCCGCGGCCGCCCCGGGCGAACCCCTGACCGGAGTCTCGGCAATCCACCCGATCTGACGTACCGTCAGATCCATGGACTCGATATGGCTGGACGGCGCGGAGTGGCTGGCGGTGCTGCGCACGGGTCTCGGCCTGTGGTGGCTGGAGAGCTGGCGGCACAAGGACAAGAAGGCCTGGTTCGAGCGCGGGAGCGGCATCGCCTGGGCGGCGGGCGTGGCGGCGAAACACCGGTGGGCCCCGGTCCGGGCGGGCTTCGACACGGTGGTGAAGCCGTACCCGAGGCTCATGGCGTACGTCGTCGCCTACGCCGAACTGTCCCTCGGCCTGGGCCTGATCCTCGGCTTCCTGACCCCGGTGGCCCTGATCGGCGGCCTGCTCCTCAACGCCGTCTACTTCGTCCTCATGATCCACGACTGGGCGGAACAGGGGCAGAACTCGATGATGGCGCTGATCTCGCTGGTCGGCCTCTTCGGCATGTGCTGGCAGACCTGGTCCCTGGACGCCTGGCTGGGGTGGTTCCGATGACCACCGCCCGGTTCGACGTCCCCGAGGCCGACTCCCTCACCCGCCCCTACTGGGAGGCGGCGGCGCGGGGCAGGCTGCTGGTCCGCCGCTGCGCCGACTGCGCCCGGGCCCACCACTACCCCCGGGAGTTCTGCCCGCACTGCTGGAGCGAGCGGGTCGGCTGGGAGGAGGCGAGCGGCCGCGCCACCCTCTACACCTGGTCCACGGTCCACCGCAACGACCTGCCCCCGTTCGGCGACCGCACCCCGTACGTCGCCGCCGTGGTCGACCTCGCCGAGGGCCCCCGGATGATGACGGAGATCGTGAACTGCGCGCAGGACGGGCTGTCGGCCGGGATGCCCCTGCGGGTGGCCTACCGGAACGGAATCCCGGTCTTCGAGCAGATCTTGCAGCTGGTGGCCGGCGGCGCGACAGATCGCGAGATCGCCGCGAAACTGAACATCACCGAGAACACGGTTCACACGCACCTGGAA
>NZ_JBSGDB010000539.1:0-5493 GCF_053602155.1 Streptomyces sp. NPDC004561 | reverse complement strand
GTCGCCGCCGTACTGCTGGTGCTCGGCGTGGGCACCGGGGTCTGGTACATCAACTCCGTGCAGTTCTGGAGGCGGTCGTGCGATGAGCGGCGGCGACGCCCGGGCCATACGGGCGGGGCGCCGCACGGTGGAGATCCGGCGGCCGGGGAAGGTCCTCTTCCCCGGCCGCGGGGGCGCCAGGGAGTACACCAAGGCCGATCTCGCCGACTACTACCAGTGCGTCGCCCCTTACCTGCTGCCACATGTGCGGGGCCGTCCGCTGATGCTGGAGCGCTGTCCCGACGGCATCGACGGGCAGCGTTTCATGCAGAAGAACGTTCCGGAGCACTATCCGGACTGGATCACCCGCGCCGAGGTCGCCAAGGAGGGCGGCACGGTGACGCACGTCGTGTGCGACGACACCGCCACCCTGCTGTACCTCGCCGACCAGGCCTGCCTCACCCTGCACCGCTGGCTGTCGCGCACCGACCGCGCCGGCGGTCTCGACCACCCCGACCGGCTGGTCCTCGACCTCGACCCTCCCGGCGACGACTTCGCCCCGGTCCGCGAGGCCGCCGCCTGGCTGCGCGAGCTGCTGGACCAACTCGGCCTGCCCGCCGCCCCGATGACGACCGGCTCGCGGGGGCTGCACCTCGTCGTCCCCCTCGACGGCCGTCACGGCTTCGACGAGGTACGGCAGTTCGCCCATGACCTCGCCGAACTCGCCGCGGCACAGCACCCGGAGCGGCTCACCACCGCCGTCCGCAAGGACGACCGCGGGGGCCGGCTCTACCTCGACGTGCAGCGCAACGCCTACGGCCAGACCGTCGTCGTCCCCTACACGGTCCGCGCCCGTCCCGGCGCCCCCGTCGCCGTGCCGCTAGCCTGGGAACAGCTGGACGACCCCGGGCTCGACGCCCGCCGCTGGACCGTCGCCGACGCCGTGGAGCAGGCCCGCAGCGATCCCTGGGCCGGCCTGCCGGTTCGCGGCCGTGGCCTGGGCCCGGCCCGGCGCCGACTCGCGGACATGCGCCCCTGAATGTTTGGTCAGAGCATGAGCGGCCACCCGCAGAGGGAGGTGGCCATGTCGAACACACACCGCACATCACAGTCACAGAGTTCACAGAAGGCACAGAACTCGCAGGAGAAGGACGAGCCCGAACACCGCGAGACGGACGACCGGCGGGCGACCCCCATGGAGGTGCTGCGCCAGGCGCGCAGCCAGCTCGCCGAGCTGACGGGACTCGTCCCCGAGACCGTGTCCTCCTTCGAGCAGACCGAGGACGGATGGTCGCTGGAGGTGGAGGTCCTGGAGCTCCCGCGGGTTCCCGAAACCATGAGCCTGATGGCGAGCTACCAGGTGGAACTCGATTCCCAGGGGCAGCTCACCGGCTACCGGCGCGTTCGCCGCTACGAACGCGGACGGGCCGACGCGCGTCGACCCGGCGGCCACTAGGCCGCCCGTCGTACCGCGACCACGAACTCACCGTGGCACCCACTACTCATAAGGAGGAACGGCTGGCATGACTGTTGTCCCGGCACAGCAGACCGGCGGCGGAGGCGGCTCCAGTGGTCTCTACGACGTACTGGAGCTGGTGCTCGACCGAGGGCTCGTGATCGACGCCTTTGTGCGCGTCTCCCTGGTCGGCATCGAGATCCTGAAGATCGACGTCCGGGTCGTCGTGGCCAGTGTCGACACCTATCTGCGCTTCGCCGAGGCCTGCAACCGCCTCGACCTGGAATCCGGCCCGCACAAGAGCCCCGGGCTGCCGGACCTCGTCGGTGAGGTCACCGAGTCCGGCGCCCGCGGCAAGACCAAGGGTGCTCTGTCCGGCGCCGCGCAGACCGTGTCCGACGCCTTCAAGCAGGCCCGCGACGAGGGTGAGGCCGAACCCCGGCGTCCCCGCAGGAGCACGGCCCGCCGGAAGGAGGAGCAGGAGTGAGCACCTACGTCTACGGGATCACGGCCCGATCGCACCCGGCGCTTCCGGAGGGCATGACCGGCGTGGGCGAGCCCGCCCGGCAGGTCCGGGTCATCACGTCGGGCGAGCTGACCGCCCTGGTCAGCGACGCCCCCGAGGACCTGCGCCCCAAGCGCCGGGACCTGCTCGCGCACCAGAACGTGCTCGCCGAGACCGGCGCGGCCGGCTGTGTGCTGCCCATGCGGTTCGGCAACGTGGCTCCCGACGACGACACCGTCACCCAGGTCCTCGACGAGCGCTCGGACCACTACCTGGAGCGCCTCAAGGCCCTGGACGGCAAGGTCGAGTACAACGTCAAGGCCAACCACGTCGAGGAGGCCGTGCTGCACCTCGTGATGGCCGAGAACACGGACATCCGGGCCCTCGCGGAGGCCAACAGGAAGTCGGGCGGCGGAAGCTACGACGACAAGATCCGCCTCGGCGAGCTGGTCGCCGCCGCCGTCAAGGCCAAGGAGGCCGAGGACGCGGCCCTGGTGCAGAACCTGCTGGAGCCGGTCGCCGCCGCGGTCAGCTCCGGACCGCAGTCCACCGGCTGGCTGCTCAACGTCTCCTTCCTGGTGGCCCGGGATGCGGCCCAGGACTTCGTGGCCGCCGTCGAGCGGGCCCGCGGCGACCACGCCCACGTGGAGCTGCGCGTCAACGGCCCGCTGCCGCCGTACAGCTTCGTCGAGCCCGGACCCGCCCAGCCGGCGGGCCCCGAGACCGACGCCCAGCCCCTCTAGCGGGGCGGGCCCGAGCGGAAGGAGGACCGCATGGGACTGATCAGCGAGGTGCTGCTGCTGCCCTTCGCACCGGTGCGCGGCAGCGCATGGGTGATCGAACAGGTGCTCCACGAGGCGGAACGGATCTACTACGACCCCGCCACCGTCCGGGCCGAACTCGCCCGCCTCGAAGAGCAGCTGGAGGCGGGCGAGATCACCGAGGAGGAGTTCGACCGGCTCGAGGACGAACTGCTCGACCGGCTGGAGACCGCGATGCACTCCGGCGAAACCACAGGCAACGGGACGTGATGATGAACCGAACGGCACTGGGCCTCGCCATAGGGGCCGGATACTTCCTGGGACGCACCAGGAAATTGAAGATGGCGGTCGCGGTCGGCTCCCTGGTCGCCGGAAAGAAGCTGAACCTCAGCCCGAAGATGCTCACCGAGCTGGTGGGCCAGCAGCTGAAGAACAATCCGGAGTTCAAGGTGATCGGCGACCAGCTGCGCGAGGACCTGCGGGGGGTCGGCAAGGCCGCCTCCGGAGCCATGGTCGAGCGGCAGATGAACTCGCTGGCCGACCGGCTCCACGACCGCACCTCACAGGTGCGCGGGGAGCTCACCGGAGCGCTGCCGGGGACCGGGTCCGACGAGGAGCCGGACGAGGACGAATCCGAGGCGCGTGACGAGGACGAGTCCGAGGCGCGTGAGGACGAGGACGACGAGGGCCGCGGGGCCCGCCAGGGCGCATCCGGCGGGAACACGGCGCGCAAGACGGCCAAGAAGGCCCCGGCGAAGAAGGCGCCCGCGGGCAAGAAGGCCGCGGACAGGAAGACGGCCCCCGCGAAGAAGGCGGCGGCCAAGAGGACCGGAGCGGCCCGCAAGGCGGCCGCACAGCGGACGGCCGGCGCCCCCGGCGCGGGCGCCCGCAAGTCGAAGGGCGGCGACGACCGATGACCGACACCCTCGGATCGGCCACCTCCGCGGCCGGCAAGGCCACGGGCGCGGCGAAGGACAACCCGCTCACCGACCTCGCCCACAGCGAGGCAGCCGACCGGCTGAAGGAGGAGGCGCAGGAGTATCTGGCCGCCCAGGCGCAGAAGATGCTCACCGGACTCGGCCGCAAGCTCGGCGAGACCACCCTCAAGCTGAACGACATCGCCGAGGGCAACAGCCCGGGCTTCGCCAAGCTGGCGCTGGAGGGCGGCCGCAAGCTCGCCGAGGGCAAGGGTCCGCTGCGCTCGGCGCTGGAGATCGGCGCCTCCCGTGCCAAGGACAACGTGGTCGGGGCGCTCAAGAACCTCGGCGGCGGCAAGGGCAAGAAGAAGGGCGGCGGGGGCAACAAGCCCACCGTCATCATGGAGTTCATCGACGTGGGCGTGCCGCTGCGCACCGCCTACGACCAGTGGACCCAGTACCAGGACTTCTCCAACTGGGCCAGGGGCGTCAAGAGCGCCAGCCGCGCCGGCGACACCGACTCCGACTGGCAGGCCAAGATCTTCCTGTCCAGCCGCAGCTGGAAGGCGCACACCACCGAGCAGATACCGGACTACCGCATCCAGTGGACGTCCGAGGGCGCGAAGGGCAGCGTCAAGGGTGTCGTCACCTTCCACCCGCTGGCGGAGAACCTCACCCGGGTGCTCCTCATCATGGAGTACTACCCGAGCGGCCTGTTCGAGAAGACGGGCAACATCTGGCGCGCCCAGGGCCGCCGGGCCAGGCTGGACCTGAAGCACTTCGCTCGCTTCATCTCCTTGAAGGGAGAGGCGGAGGACGGCTGGCGCGGTGAGATCCGCGACGGCGAGGTGGTCCGCAGCCACGAGGACGCGGTCGCCGAGGAGGAGCAGGAATCCGAGGACACCGAGGAGCCCGAGGGGTCCGCCGCCGAGGACGAGGAAGAGCCGGAGGAGTACGAGGCCGAGGACGAGGCCGCCGGCGACGAGGAGGAGTACGAGGAGGAGCCTGAGGAGTACGAGGACGAGGAGGAGGGCCGGTACGAGGACGAGCCCGAGGAGGACGAGTACGAGGACGAGGAAGAAGAGCCCCAGCACGCGGAGCGCGGGAGTCGTCGATGACGACGCCCAGTCGGTTCCCCGAGCCGTACGGCCACAGCTCGGGGGCCAACCTCGCCGACATCCTTGAGCGCGTCCTCGACAAGGGTGTCGTCATCGCGGGTGACATCCGGATCAACCTGCTCGACATCGAACTGCTCACCGTCAAGCTGCGGCTCATCGTCGCTTCGGTGGACAAGGCCAAGGAGATGGGGATCGACTGGTGGGAGAGCGACCCGGCCCTCTCCTCCAAGGCCCGCCGGGACGAGCTGACGCGGGAGAACGCCGAGCTGAGAGAGCGGCTGGCCCGGCTGGAGGAGCTGGAAGCGGGTCACGTGACGAAGGAGGCGCCATGACCGGGCTGCGGTACGTCTACGCCGTCTGCCGCCCCTTCGGCACGCCCCTGCAGGCCCAGCTCACGGGCATCGGGGGCGCTCCGCCGGCGCTGCTGCACCACCACGATCTGATCGCGGTGGTCAGCACCGTCCCGGAAGCCGACTTCCGGGAGGAGGCGCTCAAGGCCCACCTCGAGGACCTGGACTGGCTGGCCGCGACCGCCCGCGCCCACCAGGGCGTGATCGACGCGCTCACCACCGTCACCACCCCCTTGCCGCTGCGGCTCGCGACCGTCTTCCGGGACGACAGCGGGGTGCGCACGATGATCGAGGCGCGCGAGGACGACTTCCGGCGGGTGCTGGACCGGCTGGAGGGCCGGGTGGAGTGGGGGGTGAAGGTGTACGCGGAGGCCACCGCGGCCGCCGAGCCCGTCGCCCCGGCCGCG
>NZ_JBSGDB010000538.1:0-5521 GCF_053602155.1 Streptomyces sp. NPDC004561 | reverse complement strand
CCGCTCGGTGTTTGACCGCGTCCCCCGGCCACGGCTCGCCTCCTCCGGCGGCGCGGTGGCGCGCGACGGGGTCTGCCGGCTCCCGGACGTTACGATCGTGCGGGACTAGTCAAGCCTTCGGGACCTGGAGCAGGTCCCAAGTGGCCTTCCCCGGAGGCCAAGTGGCAGCCGACCCGGTGAAGCCGCACTTGCGCTGCCACGCCAGGTAGGAGGCAACGTCGCCGGAGCCGATGACGTCCTTGTCCCGTGTGGACTGGTACCGGTTGCAGCCGACGGCCACGAGGCGGTCGTGCATCCGGGCCACGATGGGGCTCCTGCGGCCAATGGTGAACCAGGCGGCCCCGGGGAAGGCCTCGTACTTCCCGTCCTCTCCAGAGCGGTCCTTGGCCTTTGGGAAGGCGAACCAGGTCCCGGGGTCGGTGTGGTCGTTCTCCGGGACGTGGGCGTGCGCGTACCAGCCCGCATGGGTCTCCCAGACCTTCTCGTCGCGGTGGCCGGTGAAAGCGGTGGGTCTGCCCATGGGCCAGGTGTCCGGCACTCCCCAGGACATCACCCAGGCGTGCAGTTCGTCCCAGCCCCTGCCGGGGGTGTCCTGCAGGGACTCGTAGACCTTTCCGTCCACCCGGCAATAGGGGAAGAACAGGGCCTCGATCTGGAGCACGACCGAGCCGGCCCGGTTGGTCCGTGTGCCCCCGGGGGTGTCGACCAGCGACTTGGAGCGGGAGTTGGCCGGGACGAACTGCGCCATGTCGCCGGTGAACGGGTCCCAAAGCACGTGCGGGGCGACGGCCCTGCCTCCGCCGGCGAAATACAAGCGGAGGTTGGCGTATGTCACGAGGTCTTGGGGCTTGGCCTTGGTGGCGTTGCGGTCCCAGGTCACGTGAGCGATGGCCTTGGCAGGGCCCCCGTCGGTGGGGGCATGGTCTCCGATGTCGTGTTTCTCGGCATCGGGCATCCAGAGGTCAGCCATGTCTTCACCTGTCCGTTCTGCCGCAGGGCGGCTGTGATTCGAAGTTCGACCAGTCACTCGCGTGAGATCAGCACGCGGACGGGGTAGTAAGCGAGGTCGCGTTGCACCGCTGTTCGGTCGGGAACACCTCGTCGTGCCATATCCGTGCCGGAACGAGCGGTCAGTCACGGTCAACGGGAGAAAGGACGGGCCGCAGCGGTGACTCACCGGGGCCGCCAGCCATCTTCCGCAGCGATCAACGGAGGCGGTTCAGAGGCGTACCGGGCTTGCAAAGCAGATATCAGCGGTTCGAACCGTCTGCGCCCACGGGCCCAACGACGTCCGGCGGACCAATGCCGGGGGCTTTGACATCCGCATTCGACATCATCACCGGCGAGCAGCGCTCTCGGTCTCGCCGGCAGCCGGCCTCAGGCGGGACCGGGGAAGCGATCCACAGCGAAACGGGCCCTCCCTTCCCCGCGCGGGGACAGGGCGGGCCCGCTCCGTACCTTGCGCTGGGGACATTCGAGATTGGTTGCCTATGCTCTCTTGCAGAGGTGGACCGGGCACCCCGCGGCTCCTGGGTAAAGGGCCGCTAGAGGTTGTCCCGTATGGGGCGTGAGTTATCCGGTGAGGGCCAGGTTGTGGAGCCGAGCGATGCCGAGCATGGCCTGGTGCACGCCGTTGCCCTTGAGCCGGCAGTCTCGCAGGATCTTCCAGTTCTTCAGCCGGGACAGGGCGTGTTCCACACGTGCTCGCGCCCTGCGGTGGACGGCATTCTCCGCTTCCTGCTGCGGGCTGAGGTGCGTCTGACCTCGTCGTTTGCAGTGCGGGATGAGCAGGCCGGTTCTCTGGTAGCCGCCGTCAGCGATGGTCGATGCGTCCCGAGAGGCCCGATCGACGCCGGACTCCGTGAACGCCCGGCAGTCGTTGCGGCTGCCAGGCAGCGGCAAGCCGATCGCCACCACCAGGCGGCTGTTGGCGTCGATGACGACCTGAAGGTTGGTCGAGTACCGGTAGTTCTTGCACGAGGCGGCGATGCTGCGGTCGGGGATAGGCACCAGGGTGCCGTCCACGATGTAGACGGTGTCTTTGCGCGGCCGACGGGCCGGCGAGATGGCCAGCAGAGGTGGAAGGTGATCGAGGATGCGGTCGGCCGCCGACTTCGAGACCCCGAACAACGGTGCCACCTGCCGCAACGTGAGGTTCGTGCGCCAGTACGTCGCCACCAGCAACACCCGGTCCGCCAGGGGTAGCCGCCACGGTCGGCCGCGCTGCCTCACCGTCCCGACGCCGCACCAACGCCACCAGCCTGGCGAACTGCGACTCGGTCAGCCCAGAGAACGGCTCGATCCACTTCGGATCATCTGCCGACATCACCCCACCCATGCCCAGCCAACGCGCCAACCGCCCCACCGGTTACGGGACAACTCAGCTGACGTTGCCCTTGCCGGTCTGCGTGACGGCCGTCATGATCAGCTGGATTGCCACTTCAATCCACTTCACGGTGTTCTGGATGGACTGAAGCCACTGAGGGTCCCAAGAGTGCACGAACTTCAGACTTGTTGTCGACGCTGCTACCTTCGGGTCGAAGTTTGCGGTCCACATGTCCGTCCGGTCGTGGACACCGATCCACTTGCCGTCCACGCCATAGACGTTCACCGGGCTTACACCGATACAGTCACCCTGGGCATCCACGAGCAGTACCTTGACGGCGCCGTGGAAGCCGCCGAGGAGGATGTCCGTCCAGGTTCGGGTCGTCGCGTGCAAAACGCCGTCTTCGGTCAGTTGCGCCGACGTGTGCATGTAGCGCGGTGACTGAGTGTGTCCTGGCGGGTCGACGTGGTCGTCGCTGTTCTGACCGCTGATCACTGGCATGATTCCAACCCCCTGTAATCGAGCCATAGTGGCGCGTTGATGCAGCGTGAGGGAGGCTAGTGCGACACCAATGACTTGAAAAGTGTCTAGCTTCCATTAAATCCGGAATGGTTCAATCACCTTCCGGCGTCGCGATATGGCGGAGGGAACCGAGGAGCTTGCCGTCAGCACCCTGGACCCCGAGTGTGTCGGCATGGCTGCACTGATCCCCGAGGAGCTGCGGGTAATAGTCAAGATCTGTGGATCAAGCCGTGGCCTTTCAGACCCAATGCCGTGACCCTGCTCTTGAGCTGTCGACGCAGCTTCTTCTGGTTGCCCTTGACGATCACGATGTAGTGGGCGGCCCGGCCGAGGAGGTATTCGGCGTGCTCGCGCTGGGTGTGCATGGCGTCGCTGGTCACGACGACTCCTGCCAGGCCGGCGAGCCAGCGTCCGACTGCCCGGTCCAGAGCGTCGCCGTTGATGCGGGCCAGCAGCCGGCGGACCGTGCTCTCGGCGGGCAGCACCCGCATGGGCAGGAGCGGATCGGGGTTCGCACCGCCCTGTTCGAGCACATGCCCAGGGGCATCGGCGATCCATTCGCCGACCGCCAGCAGCGAGGTCGCTCCGGCCAGCACCGCGCACGCGGTGAGAGCGAGCACGACGGCCAGGCGGTGGCGCACCCCGCGTGGGTCACGCGGGTCTGGCACCTCGGCCAGCCGTTCCAGCAGGCCCGGGAGCTCCTCGGGTCCGACCTGCGGATTCTCGCGCAGTTGGTCAAGAGCAGGCGGGATCAGAGATGATGCGTCGGCAGACACGGTCTTCCACTTGGATCACGGGGCGTAGAGAATTCCATGATCTTGGAAGCCGTACCTGTCACGTTCCGAGAACACCGCCGCTGAGCTGACAGTCCGCCACGGACCGGGCATCACGCGACTACGCCGAAGCCCTGGTCCTAGCCGTTTCGGCTCAGCGCGTGCCGATCGCTTGTGGGTAGTGGAAAAAGCCGGTTGGGTCGTACTTCCGCTTCACCTTGACCAGTCGGGGGTAGTTCGTGCCGTAGTAGGCCTGCCGCCAGTCCTTCAGCGTGGGGTCGGGAAAGTTTTGGTACGCCTGTTCTGGCGCCCTGTCGTCGAAGATGTCGTCGTAGAACTCCTTGAGCCAGTGGAGATTGGCTTCGGCGACACTGGGGCGGTCGTAGTCTGCCCACGAGGTCTCGGCGGCGAAGACGAAGAGGTCGTTTCGGTGTACGAACGCGGTCGCGTTCGGCGGTACCTCGTTGATCTCACCGCCGAGGGCGAACATCGCGAACCCGGCTCCGTCCTCGTTGCCGCTGCCAGGCCAGGCCAGCAGGCGCTCGGCAGCCGCGCTGACCTGCTGATCGGTCAGGAGAGTACGGGAGTTCAGGATCGCCGATTTGGTGGCGAAGCGATCGATTGGCGTGGTGGCGCTCAGCAGTACGCTCGCCTCACCGGGCGTGACCTGACGAACGGACGCCCTGTTGCGGGCGCGTTCCTCGGCCGTGCCGATCTTGAGTAGCGGGTCGAGGATGGCACGCAGTTCCTGGACGGTGCCGTAGAACTGGCCGATGGCGTTGACGTTGGCGTTCGCATGGATCTGCGCCTTGGTCGTCCCGTGGGTCCCGATGCCCAGACGCAGATGGAACCGCTTGTCGCCCACGGTCTCCTGGGCGATGTGCTGCGCGGCGGCGACCACCGGCAGTACGGAGTCCAGGCTCCAGCGGAGCTGGTAGAACCCCACGGTGCCCTCGAACTGCTCGTACTGGAAGGTGAACGAGGTGTTGACACCGAAGTTGTTGCCGGCTCCGCCGCGGCAGCCCCAGAACAGGTCGGGGTGCTTGTCCTTGCTGGCCTTCACCGCGCGTCCGTCGGCGAGCACGACGGTCGTGGCGACGAGCCGGTCGCAGGTCAGGCCGAACATCTTGTCGCTGAACCCGATACCGCCGCCCAGCACCAGCCCCGCGACCCCGACGCTGGGGCAACGACCGGTCGGCACGAACATGCCGTGGTCCTCCAACAGCGGATGCAGGTCGCCATTGGTGACCCCGGCTCCTACGGTGACCGTACCGGCGTCGTGCACGACCCTCATCGGCCCGTAGACCCGAGGGCGGGCACCGCCCGGCGTCGGGGTGGAGACGATGCTCCTCATGCGGGCCATGTTCAACAGCAGGCCCCTGGTGGTCGAATACCCGGCGTAGTTGTGTCCCAGCCCGGAGCGCGGCACGGCCGGCAGCCCTACCGCGCGAGCCCAGCGGATCGCCTCGGACACGTCCCCGGTGGTCGCGCAGGCTACGATGCCGGCCGGGCGGATACCGGCGTACCTGTGGTTGAACGGCAAGGCCAGCGATTGGTACACAGAGCCATGCGGCCGGTAGAGGGTTGCCCCAGGGGACAGCGCATCAGCCAACCGCTTCCAGTCCCGAGGGCTGACTGGCCCGGCGGCCTCAGCCGCCGCAGCCGCCGCAGCCGCGCTCTCCGGTGCCTGAAGCCCCAGCGCCCCGCCAACGCTGCCCAGCACGCCTGCCCGCAGCATGTCCCGCCTGTCGATCACAGTGACCTACTCTCATGCAGCGGTCGCAGGCTCTGCCTGCGATCCCATCGGCCAGTTCGTTGATCGTCGGCCGGTGCCATCGCCGCTGCCCGCCCACCCGCCAGGCCCACCACACGAAAGGACGAGAGACGCACCGCCAAACAG
>NZ_JBSGDB010000537.1:0-5522 GCF_053602155.1 Streptomyces sp. NPDC004561 | reverse complement strand
GCACGACCTGGACCCGCCGTGGGGGAGTCGTCGCAGGGTGACAGCGATGCTGTCAGCGAGTGGGCAGTGCCCGGGTGTGCTCGATGCGTACGGCGTCCAGGGCCTGGGGGTTGAGGCCGAGCAGCCGCAGGATCGTCGGGGCGATCTGCGTGGTCTCCACGGTGCCGTCGACGCGTGCGCCGTGCGGGGTGGCGGCGCCGGTGACGACGAGCGGAACGTCCAGGTCGTCGGCGTGGGCGCCGCCGTGTTCGGCGATCTTGCCCTTGCCGCCGGTGTAGACGACACCGTACTGGCTGATGCCGAACAGGTCGGGCACGCGCGAGTCGCCCGGGCGGACGTGGAAGTACTGGGCGGCGGCCGCACCGGCGTACAGCTTCTTCAGACCGCTCGCGGTGTAAGGCTTGACCCCGCCGTCGATGCCGTTGCCCTTGCCGGACTGGGCGAGGAGGTAGGCCTTGGCGAAGTCGGTGGCGGCCTTCGAACGGTCGGTGAGCCAGATGAGCATGGCGTCGTCGTCCACGGCGTGCGCGACCAGGTCACCGGCGCCCGGGTGGGCGGCCTTCCACGCGGCGTTGAGGCCGTCCAGCAGGGGGCCGTCGTCGATGCGGGTCAGTGCCTTGGGGTCGGTCGGCGACTGGCCGTGCTTGGCCGACAGGATGACCGTCGTGGTGCCGTCCAGGTGACGCTTGCGCAGTTCGGTGAGGAACGCCCCGACCTCCTTGTCGACGAAGGCGAGGTTCTTCGCCAGCAGCGGGCCGGGTACGCCCTTTGCCTGGTAACCGCCCGTCAGCCCGTCGGAGGTGGGCAGCTTCTGGGCGGTCGAGACGGACTGGAAGTTCATGCCGAAGACCGCCGGGGTGCCGACCTTGTGGGTGCGGCTGTGGTCGAAGCCGTCGATCTCGTTGAGGACGGCCTGCACCTTGTAGCCGTCGTACTGCTCGGTCGCGGCGTTGTCCTTCGTCCAGTCCGAGCCCGACGCGTAGCCGATCGCCTGGCTGTTGATCTCGGGAGCGAACATGTCCTGGATACCGGTGCCGGACGGGCCGTTGAGTATGTCGTACGCGACGTGCTTGTCGGACCACGCCGTCCGCAACCCGGCCTTGCGGGCCACCTCGAAGACCGAGTTCACCTTCAGGTACGAGTACGGGTAGACCGGCTTGCAGGTCTTCGGGTCGACCGGCAGCTTCGACGGGTCGATGAGGCTGCGGGCGTCGCCGGTCATCTTGAGGATGCTGCCGGGCAGGCCGCTGAGGCCCTGGCCCGCGTCGATGGAGTCCTTGTTCTTGTCGAGGTCCTCGGTGAGGTCGACCTCGGCACCCCGCTTGGCGCCGGCGCAGGTGGTCGTGCCGGCCGGGAGGAGACCGGAGTTGTAGGCGTCGTCGTAGTAGACACCCGTGGTGCCCGGGTTACCACCCGTGATCTGGCCGACCATGCCGGGGAACGAGTCGGAGGGGATGGTGGTTCTGGCGTGGGTGTACTCCACGCCGCTGGTGGTCAGCCGCGCGAGCGCCGACTGAGGGTGGCGGGCGATGTACCAGGCCAGGTCGGACTGGTGCAGGCCGTCGATGGACAGCAGAAGGACGTGCCGGGCATCGGTGCGTGCGTGCGCCGAGGCGGGCGCGGTGGCCGTCGCGGTGAGGGCGCCCACGGCAGCGAGCGCGGCGGCCACTGCGGTGGCTGTGCGGGCGGAAGGCAGGGGACGGGGGGCCATGCGTTCTCCTCGGGCTGTGCGGGGCTTGAAGAAGCCTGTGAGCCGTGCACCCACATCCGAGAGTGAGAACGTGTACGGGAGCGGACTTCCGTACTTTGTCCTGCCAAAGAAACGCACGGGTGAACGCAAAGATGGCGAGATCCGCGCGGGTGGCGGGTGTGCTGTCACTGTGGTGATCACGGGGGCCGGGGGCTCCTAACGCGCGGACAACGGTGAGGAGTTGACGTCTCCGTCCCCGCTGGGCGCACCTGCTCTGATCGGCAGAGTGCGCATGTGGCGGGTGTCGGCGGTCGGGACGGTCTGGCAGGCGCCCTGGGTGCGCGGGCAGGGAAGCCAGGTCGGCAGCGGCGTTTGCCCGAAGGGACCGGGGCAATGCGAATCCCATGACTCAATCGAATAGCAAGGCGAACGAGAAGCCCAAGCAGGAGCCGCAGACGGCCTCCGAGGCCCGGCCGACGACGGACAAGCCGTCAGCCGCGGTCCGACGGGCGACCACGAAGGCCGCGAAGGTCTCTGACGACGCGGTGTCAGCGGGTAAGGAGAAGTCCGAGCGAGTGACTGAGGCGACGAGCTCGCTGGCCCGCACCGCGACCCAGGGCCTCGAGTCCGGCCGGCAGATGGTGGTCGCCGCATCGGGCCAGGTTGCCGGCTCGGCCAAGACAGCCCTGGCGGTGATCGCTCATCGCAAGCTCATCGCCGCCGGTGCGGGTGCCGGCCTCACACTGCTGAGTGCGGCGTCGTACGCGATGGGCCGTCGTGCCGAACGCCGCACGAACGGCCCCCTGACTCGGTTCACCGGGGGGCGCATCTGACAACGTGGGTCAGAGCCAGGCGTACTTCGGGCCAGACCACCGCCCAAGGTGGCATCTGATCAGCCTCACGGTCATGCCTCGTGGGCATGGACCGGTGGCGCTTGAGGCGGTTGGTCCCGCACTCGACGGCGTGGCGCCCGCGGCAGTCGGTTCTGTCGAGCTTCTTTGTCGAGCCTCGGCGGCCGACCGCCGCGGGACCCGAGTGCCCGTCTCCGCAGGGAGGCAGGCGTGGTCGCGGCGGGACGCGGGATTCTTACCGCAACTACACGGTGTTGAGGCGGCATTGGTGACGCAAAGCCGTCAGAGCGGGTTGAGTCGGGCCTTGAGCAGGCAGAACTCATTGCCCTCGGGGTCGGCAAGAACGTGCCAGGACTCCTCGCCGGTCTGTCCGATGTCGGCCGGGCGTGCCCCGAGCTTCAAGAGGCGTTCGAGCTCGGCGTCCTGATCGCGATCGGTGGCGTTGACGTCGATGTGCAGCCTGGACTTGCCCTGCTCCGGCTCGTCCCTGCGGCTGAGGAAGAGCGTCGGCTGCGGGCCGCCGAACCCTTCGCGCGGCCCGATCTCGAGGCTGCCGTCCTCTTCGCGACCGAGCACCACGAAGTCCAGGACCTCGCACCAGAACCGCGCCAGCACCTCGGGGTCGCGGCAACCGAGCACAAGCTCACTGATACGACATGCCATTGACGAAACCTACTCTCAGCGTGGGAACTGCCGGGCGGCCGCGCGCGAGGCTCTTGGGCTCCCCGCAGTGGGAACACGCTCCAGACCGTACCGGGCGAGTCGAGCAGGTGCGAAGGGTTTTCGGGCTCCTCGCCTCGCCCGGCCGGGCCGCCGGGCGAGGACCGCAGGCCGCGCAGTGGGGTAGACGGAACCGGTCCGACACACGAGGACGCCCTGTCGCAGCCCGCGGCATCAGCGGAGCGAGTAACTCCCGCTCCTGGCCGGTTAGTCATGACGGCGTATCACCCTGCAGTGATCCACCACCCGATGATCTTTGAAGCCGGACCCTGGATCGCGGGCTTGGGCGTGGGTAAGCTGCTCGTCCGGATGATCTTGACTTGCCGAGGTGATCGCCTTGTGCTCGCATCAGCGTCCTCGGCCGGCTGACCGGGACGTTCACTCTGCGATCCGGGCAAGCTGCACGCGAATCGCCATGGGGGAGACGCCAACGCATGAGTACGCCACCACCGCCGCTTGAAACGGGGCGAACTGACGGATCGTCCATCCAGATCGGCACTCTCGTCCCGCTGACTCGGCCCGGCTGGGTCGAGGCGGGCCGACATGTGCTCGCCGGACTGGAGCTGGCCGTGCGCGAGGTCAATGACGGCGGCGGGATCGGTGGAAGGCCACTTGAGCTGGTGGTCCGAGACACCGCGGCTGATCCGGAGAGGGCCGCGACGGCCGTGGACGAGTTGGCTCGCCTGGGCGTGGCCGCCTTGGTGGGGGAGTACCACAGCGTCGTCGCCCGCGCCGTTGCCACCAGGGCCGACGCCCTCGGCCTTCCGTTCCTCTGCTCGTCAGCGGTTCTCGATGCGCTCACGGAACAGCCGACGGACTGGGTCGCGCGCCTCGCCCCGCCGCAGTCCCGCGGCTGGCAGGTCTACGCGGACTTCCTCCTCAGCTCGGGCCACCGTCGAATCGCCGTTGCAACCCAGGCGAGTGCCTACTGGGCTGCTGGGACCCGCATCCTGCGGGAGTACCTCGCTCCACGCGGCGGCACCGTCATCGAACTCGACATGCGCACGCTCACCCCCACGACCTTGTGCGACGAACTCTTCGACAGTCGCGCGACAGCCCTCCTTCTGCTGGTCGGCCACCCGGACCCGGCCGTGCCGATCGTCAAGTCCGTCCGCAGCGACCCGCGCCTCGCCGAGATCATGATCGGTGCTCCAGCCGGGCAACCCGAACTTCCCGAGTGGGCGGCCATGTTGGGCGCAGACGGCGCCGAGGTTCCGTTCTTGCGCTACCTGCCTGAGCGCCTCAGCCCACTCGGTGCACGAGTCGAGGCGGCCCTCATCGAGCAGCTGGCCGAAGCGCCCTCCTTCGTCGCGTTCGAGGGCTACGACACGATCGCCGTCCTCGCCGATGTGCTGCGTTCACACGGCACGGACCGGTCGAGCACGGCCGCATCCTGGCCGCGCGTCGCCGTTGAAGGCACCCGCGGACAGATCCGGTTCTCTCGTATGCCAGGCATCAGTGTCTGGCAATGGGCGTCGACGCCGATCCAAGTCGTCGATCGGGATCCGGCAGAACCCGAGCGCTTCCGGATCCTCCACGCCGGCTGAGAGTGCCCGAGGATCGACACTGAGGGGCTGGCACGCTCCTCCGCCGACTGCGGCCTTGAGCTTCATTCCCGGCTTCGGCTGTGCATCAATCTCACGAACCCGCACACGCTCTGTCACCCGCACAGCTTGGCGGTCGGCCGTGCGGGGCTGGGGACACCGACCGGGCCGTGGATCGGCGCTGATGCCGCTGCCGGGGCTCAGCCCGAGCCGGTCGGCGGTTCAGCGATGCCGACAACGAACTGCCGCCCATCGGCCGGCCCGTGACCGAGTGGGCCCGAGGGGCGAGCGCCTGCGTCCACCGGCCCGTGCCGCGGGCCGGCTCGAGCACGTCCGCGCCGACCGGGAGGTTGTCGACTAGAAGCAGCAGTTCCCGCAGGTCCTCGCGCTCGGCATAAACCCGGTCGTACTCGGTGCGCGTGCCCGGTAATACGCGAGCCGCTCCGCCAAGAGAGCGTCGTCATCGCTGCCCATGCGGTGACGGCGTCGGCTGGCGCCCCGGCTGGCGCCGTGCTCGCGGGCAAGCCGGCGATGAACTCGCCCTCCAGGTAAGCGGAAGCGCACAGCGTCGGCCTCATCGTCCCTGGCGGCCGGGCAACGGCTCTCTGGGCGTGTGTCTGAGCTGTTTGGCGGTGCGTCTCTCGTCCTTTCGTGTGGTGGGCCTGGCGGGTGGGCGGGCAGCGGCGATGGCACCGGCCGACGATCAACGAACTGGCC
>NZ_JBSGDB010000536.1:0-5532 GCF_053602155.1 Streptomyces sp. NPDC004561 | reverse complement strand
GCCTGCCCCACCTGCCACTGCGACATACCCGCACCGATACGGACCTGACCAAGCACTACTAGTGCTGTGACCGGAAACGATCACCGGCATGAGTGCTCGGTGCCCAACGCCCGGTCTGTGAACCATGATGAGGAGATGACTGCCAGCTCACGTGCTCATTCGTTCAACTCAGTGGCCGTCCAGTACGAGGCGAGCCGCCCGTCGTATCCGCCCGCGCTTTTCGACGCCGTTGAGGAGTTCCTGGGCCGTTCGCTGGTGGGTGTCCGCGTTGCGGACGTCGGTGCGGGCACTGGAATTGCGACCAGACTCCTGCGTGAGCGGGGTGCTGACGTGATCGCCGTCGAACCCGGTGACGCGATGGCCGTCGAATTTCGTCGGGTGCTCCCGGATGTGCCCGTCGTCCGTGGTGACGGTAACGCCCTGCCGCTTGCCGGTTCCTCGCACGACCTCATCACGTACGCGCAGTCATGGCAGTGGACCGATACCAGCCGTTCCGTCCCGGAGGCACTGCGTGTTCTGTGCTCGGGTGGCGCGCTGGCAATCTGGTGGAACACCACCGCCTTCGACGTGCCGTGGATCCGTGCCCAGCACGAGCGCATCGCGCACCACTGTGGAGTTCCTGCGCGTTCCGCGGTGCGTCCCGACGATAATGAGGCCATCAGGCTTGCGGGCCTGAGCGGATTGCGGGTCGCGCGCCGGCAGATCCGCTGGCAGCGGAAAGTCTCTCTCGACACACACCTCGCCAACATCAGTAGTCGCTCGGCGTTCCTTGGGCTCGCCCAGGCCGCAAACTATGTCTTTCTTGCCGAGGAGCGCACGCGACTGCGGGAGGCTTTCCCTGCTGAGGCGGTGGAAGAGATCTACGTCGTTGATCTACTGGTAGCCGCTCGTCCGTGATGTCTACCTTGCCGTCAGGCTGCTGGGACAACGGCCCGCCCGCCCCAGCGGATGCCCTTCTCACTACGGATGCGGGCGCGCTCGCGCCGTTGGGCGGCCAGCACGTCGGGATGGCGGGCGTTCTTGTTCCGCCAGCGCAGGTAGCCGTGCAGGGCGCGCGTCTTGACGGTGTGGTTGCGGTGGTTGGAGTTGGCGACGGTGAATTGCCGCAGCGGTCCGAAGTGAGCCTCGATCGGATTGGCCCAGGACGCGTAGGTCGGGGTGAAGCACAGCTTGACCTTGTTCTTCTTCGCCCAGCGGCGGATGTCGGCGCCCTTGTGGGCGGACAGGTTGTCCAGGATCACGTAGACCGGGGCGCCGCCGGGGCGGGCGGCGCGGATCGACTTCAGCGCGGCCAGGGTGTTCGCGGCACCCTTCTTGTGGCGGTTGACGCCCCAGAGGGTGTCGTTGCCGATCGAGTAGCAGCCGTGGAAGTAGCGCACTCCGTGGGTGCGGTGGTAAGTCGCGGGGTGCCGCTCAGGCCTGCCTTGCTCGGCCCAGCACGACCCGGCGGTGGGCCGGATGCCGAGTGGCCCGAACTCGTCGAACGCGAATACACGGCCCGGGTAACGCTCCAGAACTTCCTCGATGCGGTCCAGTTTGGCGTCGCGCTCGGGGGCAGGCGACTCCTTCCACGTCTTGGTCCGCTGGAAGGTGAGGCCGCGGCGGGCGAGCAGGCACCGTAACGCCTCGCGGCTGATCCGGATGACGCGGTCGTGCACTTTCCGCAGGTAGGCGGCGAGTTTGCGAATGGATCAGCGGGTGAAGGGCTGGCCGAGCTTGGTCGGGCGAGCGGTGGCCGTCTGAACGACGAAGTCCTCGTCGTCAGGGCAGAGCAGGCGGGGTCGGCCTCCCGCCCACCGAGGGTCCAGGCAGGCCAGGCCGATCTCGTTGAACCGATGGATCACATCCCGGCAGGTGTCTTCGTCGGCCTGTACCGACTTCGCGATCACCGGCACCCGGTTCCCGCCGGCCGAGGCCAGCAGCATCATCGCCCGCCGGTAGCGCACCGAACTGGAGCTGCCCCGGCGCACGATCTGCTGCAGCTTCTACAGGCAAGCATGTCGCCGTGATCACCATCGACGCAGCAGGGCTGCTGAGCGTGGATGAGCTGCTCCTGGTGCGGTGCGCCACTCAAATGCAGGGGACGTTGGCGTAGCCCGGATAGAAGTAGCGCCCGGCCGGACCAGCGCTGTGGATGCAACGGTGGAAGTCGGGGCTCTGGGGCTTCGGGCTCTCGGTGGCGGCGGTCGCGGTCGGAGCGATGAAGACGATCACCCCAAGGATCATTGCCGCCACCGCCGATTTCTTGCCCGGGATGCGCCTCCGGAACGTCTTCATTGCCGCCCTCCTTCGGGCCGAGACGGGAGCGCCGTGCGGTTCACAGGGCGACAGGTCGGCGCTCACATTCCGCTTATCGTCATATGCCGCAGACGTGACGTCAACACCCCAAAGTCAGGCATTTACGACGAGGCATAATGGCCCGGCATGGTCACTCTAAGTAGCGAAAGATGTGAACTTTAGGCAAAGACAGATTGAAGCGCGTCAATCCTGTTCCTTGAGATGTGTCAGCAGCGTGGAGAGAAATGCTCGTGTCCGACAGCAAGATCGAGAGAAGGCCAAGAAGGCTGCCACGTCGATCGGGCTCGTGACCCCGCTGGGTGGGCCTGCGGCACCGCAGGCGCCTGCCGCCGACGAGAATTGGCCGCTGCCGGGAGGCAGTGCCCGCGTGCCTTGCCTCTTCCCTCGGCGCGCCAGGCTGACAAAACGGGTTCCAGCAGTTCGGCAGCGGGCATCGGACAGGTCGCTGGGATACGGGCGGTGCCGCGTCATGGTTCGGTAGTAGCGTCAGGAGCGGCCCTTCCGGATCAAACAGGGTCAAGCGGGGGCGTCTTGGGATCAGACAGGAGCGAATCGGCCGAAACGGGCCGACGCGCGATGGCGCCTGCGCACGCGGCGCAGCAAGCGCATCTGCCCCAGTGACCCCAGGCCGACTCGTCCCCCGAAACGCCACCAAACAACCTCGCCGGGACAGAACGCTCTCTTATTCGCTCTGTTTCCGCGCCTTGTTGAGGGCGGCTTGAAGTTGTAGCCAGGTTGGATCCGTTGCACTGGCCGTGCTCACTGTCGCCAGTTCATCTGCTTCCCACGTACGGGTTCCATCGGTCACGACCAGGTGTGTCTCCAGGTCGTTGTCCGGAACCTCGGAGGTGGCCTTCAAGAAGGCTGCGGCTGCATCCCTGGAGATGTCGCGGCTCATGGTGTGGGTCTGAGTGGGGCCCAGGGCGGCGTCGTTCAGGGGATCTGCCCGACTTGATGCCGGTTCAGGTGGCGGACGTGACTGTGGCGTTCGCGGACGAGGCGTGAGCGGAGGCAGGCATGGCCTCCGGGCGATCATGAGGTGTCGAAGCCCTGATCATCACGACGGAGGACCGTGCCTCCCCGCTCCTCATCGCCCATCCCCGCCGGCCTGGACCAGCTCGCCGCCACCCGGCCTGCCGAGCCCGGGGATCACCCGCAGCTGCTGGGCCGCCTCGCGGCGGTACCCGATCCGCGCCGGGCCAAGGGCCGCCGCCACCCCCTCGCCTTCGTCCTCGCGCTCGCCGCGTGCGCGGTGCTGGCCGGCGCGAAGTCCCTGGCCGCGATTGCGGAGTGGGCCGCCGACGCGCCGCCCGCCGTGCTGACCGTTCTCGGCGCCACCCGCCGGGAGCCATCCGGTCCCACCGCCCGGCCGCGGCCACCGTGCGCCGGGTCCTGCAGCGCGTCGACGGCGACGCCCTCGACGCGGCGATCGGCACTTGGCTCGCCGCCCGCGACCCTGGCCGCCCGCCACCGGGCCAGGACAGAGCCGCTCCGCGCCGCAGCTCACTGGCCGTGGACGGCAAGACCGTGCGCGGTGCCCGTCGCACCGACGGCACCCAGGTCCACCTGCTCGCCGCGATGACAGGAGCCGGCCTGGTCACCGCCCAGCGCGAGGTCGACTCCAAGACCAACGAGATCACCGTCTTCCGGCCGATGCTCGCCCACTCGACCTGGCAGACACCGTGGTCACCTTCGACGCCCTGCACTCGCAGACCGCCCACGCCCGCTTCCTGGTGGAGGACAAGAAGGCCCACTACATCGCGGTGATCAAGGGGAATCAGCCGCTGCTGCACCAGCACCTGAAGCAGCTGCCCTGGCGGGACATGCCGCTGCTGGACAAGACCCGCGCCACCGCACACGGCCGCGACGAGATCCGCCGCGTCAAGACCGCCACCGTCACCTGTGGCCTCGACTTCCCCCACGCCGCCCAGGCCGTGCAGATCGTGCGCCGCCGTCGGATCGTCACCACCGGCAAGGTCACCCTGGAACCTGTCTCCGCAGTCACCGACCTGACGGCGGAGCAGGCCGACGCCGCCGAGATCGCGCACCACGTCCGCGAACACTGGGGCATCGAGAACAAGATCCACCACGTCCGCGACACCACCTTCGCCGAGGTCGCCTCGCGCGTGCGAACCGGGACCGCCCCCCGGGCCATGGCCGCACTGCGCAATCTCGCCATCGGCGCCCTTCGCCTCACCGGCTGCGACAACATCGCCGCCGGCCTGCGCAAACACGGCCGAGACGCCGCCCGGCCACTGGCTACCCTCGGCATCACGTGATCAAATCGGACAGACCTCTGACGACGCCGCCCTGGGGTGGATGCGACCGTCGGGAGAGTGCACATGATCGGCGCGGGAACGGGGGCGGTGAAGTCGACTTAGGAAGTCGCTGCGGGAACGAGGTGGTCGAGTGCCTGCGCACTGCCCGTCGCGGCCTCGATCGAGCGCGGCAGCATGATGCTCTCGTAGGCGCGGACGGCGTCGTCGACGCTGGATTCCGTGACGAGGGCGTGGGCGAGGTCGGAGCCGTCGAGCATAGCGAGATTGGCGCCCAGCCCAACCGGGGGCATCAGGTGCGCGGCATCGCCGAGCAGCGTGACGCCGGGAACGTGCTCCCAGGTGTGCGGGGCGGGCAGGACGAACAGGGACCGGTTGATGAACCCGCTGTCGCTGTTGCGCAGGAGGTAGCGCAGGCTCTCGTCCCAGCCGTCGAACATCGTCAGCAGGTGCGTCCGTACGGCCCGGTGGTCGCCGAGGTCGATACCGGCAGCCACGTGCCAGTCCTCCGGCGCGCGGAGCGCGATGTAGGCGCGGATGTGGCCGTTGCTGTTGCGCTGGGCGACCAGGGACCTTTCGGCGCCCTTCGCCAGCATCGATCCGTTGCCGACCAGCCGCGCGAGGTCGGGATGGCGGGTGTCGCAGTGGTTGAATCCGGTCTCGACGAAGGTGACGCCGGTGTAGCGGGGTGCGGCGTGGGACAGGGCCGGGCGGACGCGCGACCAGGCGCCATCGGCGCCGACCACCAGGTCGAAGTCCTCGGCAGTGCCGTCACTGAAGAGCAGCCGGCAGGTGCCGTCTGGCAGCGGGGTGACCCTGCTGACGGCGCGGTCCCACCGCACCGTGCCCTCGGTGATCGAGTCCAGGTGGTTCTTCTCCGGGGTCTCGCACCAGTACGCGGCGTCCACGCCGGACAGCCGCACGGTCGGGATCGCGGCGGCGTTGGCCCGCTCCAGGG
>NZ_JBSGDB010000535.1:0-5539 GCF_053602155.1 Streptomyces sp. NPDC004561 | reverse complement strand
GCAGCGTCGTGCACGCCCGGGAGTCCTTCACGGCGCGCTACGACGGCACCGACCGCTGGCTGTGCAAGATCATCGTCAGCCGTGACCTGCCCGGCCGATCTGAAGTGCCGTGCCGCCGGCTACGCGCGCCTGCTGATGCGTTACGAGGACCAGTCCGAGCAGGCCGGCGGCCCGCTGCCGCCGCAGCTCGTCGCCGAACTGACCCGGGCCGCCATGGACGCCGGCGTCTACGCCATCAACATGCCCGCCGAATGGGGCGGAGCCGGACTCAGCCTCCTCGACCAGGTCATCGTGGAGGAGGAGTTCGGCAAGGTCACCAACTGCCTGTGGGACATCCCCTGGCGGCCCGCCAACGTCCTCGCGTACGGTGACGAGCGGCAGCGCGAGAAGTATCTGCTGCCCGTGATCCGGGCGGAGAGGTTCGACGCGTTCGCCGTCACCGAGCCGGGCGCCGGTTCGGACCCGTCCTCCGGGACCTCCACGGCGACCCGCACCGAGGGCGGCTGGCTGCTAGACGGCGAGAAGTGGTTCGTCACCTGCGGCGACATCGCCGACTTCCTGCTGGTGCAGGCGGACGCCGGCCCGGACCGGCTGCCCACCCTCTTCTTCGTCGACAAGGCCGCGCCCGGCGTCGAGATGACCCGCGTGCCGCACTTCATGCACTCCGCGGTCAACGGGCACCCCGAGTTCACCTTCACCGACGTCTTCGTGGCCGACGAGGACGTGCTCGGCGGCGTGGGCGACGGCTACGAGCTGACCAAGGAATGGTTCACCGACGAGCGCCTGATGATCGCCGCGCGCACCGTCGGCGCGGCCGAGCGCGCCCTCCAGCTGGCCCGTGACTGGGCGGTGGAGCGCGAGCAGTTCGGGGCGCCGATCGCGTCGTACCAGCTGATCCAGGGCATGCTCGCGGACTGCGCCGTGGACATCGCGGTCAACCGCGCCTACACGCACCAGGTCGCCTGGGAGGCCGACCAGCCGCACACCGACCGCAAGACGCTGCACGCGAAGGCCTCCACCGCCAAGCTCGCCGCCAGCGAGGCCGCCGGCCGGGTCGCCGACCGCTGTCTGCAGATCTTCGGCGGCCGCGGCTACGACCGCACCTACCCCGTCGAGCGCATGTACCGGGAGCTGCGCGTCGACCGGATCTGGGAGGGGACCTCCGAGATCCAGCGGCTGATCATCGCCAACGAGCTGATCAAGCGCGGCACCCGCGCCCTGGCCCTGCCCACGCACTGAGATCCCCCTCCTCACCACCAGCCCTGCCATCACCGCACAGCGAGGACTTCCATGGACTTCCGTCTCACCCCGCGCCAGGCACAGCTCAAGGCCGAGGCGCGCGCCCTCACCGACTTCATCGCCGCCTACGAGATCCAGTGCGAGGAGGAGAACGGCCTGCCGGCCGACGCGCACGCCAGGATCCGCGACGCGGTCCTCGAAGCGGGACTCCAGGCCGTCAACATGCCGGCCGAATGGGGCGGCGCCGGACTCACCATCGCCGAGCAGGTCACCGTGCAGGAGGAGCTGGGACGGCTCACCGGCGCCCTGTGGGACATGGTGTGGCGGCCCGCCAACGCGCTGCGCTTCTGCACCCCGGAGCAGCGCGAGCGCTTCCTCGTCCCGGTGATCAGGGGTGAGCGGCGCGACTGCTACGCCGTCACCGAGCCCGGCGCCGGCTCGGACCCGCAGAATCTCGCCACCACGGCGACGAGGAACGACCGGGGCTGGGTGCTCTCCGGCGAGAAATGGTTCGTGACGGTCGGCGACCACGCCGACTTCATGATCGTGCTCGCCGCCGCGGGTCCGGAGCGTGCGCCGACGCTGTTCCTCGTCGACAAGGGCACCCCCGGCATCGAGATGACGCGCGTGCCCCGCTTCATGCACACCTTCGTCTACGAGCACCCCGAGTTCACCTTCACCGACGTCCAGGTCGGCGAGGACGCCGTGCTCGGCGGCATCGGCGAGGGGTACGACATCACGCGCTCCTGGTTCACCGAGGAGCGCCTGATGATCGCCGCACGCACCACGGGCGCGGCCGAGCGGGCTCTGGAGCTGGCCCGTGACTGGGCGGTGGAGCGGGAGCAGTTCGGGGCGCCGATCGCGTCGTACCAGCTGATCCAGGGCATGCTCGCGGACTGCGCCGTGGACATCGCGGTCAACCGCGCCTACACGCACCAGGTCGCCTGGGAGGTGGACCAGGCCTCGGCCGGCGACCGCAAGACGCTGCACGCCAAGGCGTCGATCGCCAAGCTCGCCGCGAGCGAGGCCTCAGGCCGGGTGATCGACCGCTGTCTGCAGATCCACGGCGGCCGGGGCTACGACCGCAGCTACGCCGTCGAGCGGCTCTACCGGGAGTTGCGCGTCGACCGGATCTGGGAGGGCACCTCCGAGATCCAGCGGCTGATCATCGCCAACGAGCTGATCAAGCGCGGCTCGGGGGTCCTGGACCTGCCCACCGCCTGACACCACACCCGGCACGGATCGAAGGGAAGCCCGGATGACCGACATCGAACGCGTCGGAGTCGTCGGCTGCGGACTCATGGGTGCGGGCATCGCCGAGGTCTGTGCGCGGTCCGGCCTGCCGGTGACCGTGGTGGAACGCGACGCGGAGGCGGCCCGCGCGGGCCGCCTGCGCATCGCCCGCTCACTCGACCGGGCCGCCGCGCACGGCAGGCTGACCGGGGAACAGCGCCAGGCCGCCGGTGCCCTGGTCACCGTGGTCGACCAGATCGAGGCACTGCACGACCGCGACCTGGTGATCGAGGCCGTGGCGGAGGACGAGCGCCTCAAGGCCGACGTCTTCACCCGCCTCGACGCCGTGGTGGCCGACGGGCACGCCGTCCTCGCGACGAACACCTCCTCCATCCCGGTCATCCGGCTCGCCGCCGCGACCGGCCGTCCCGAGCACGTCGTGGGCGTGCACTTCTTCAACCCCGTACCGGTGCTGCGGCTGGTCGAGCTCGTACCGTCCCTGCTCACCTCGGCCGACACCGTGGCACGTGCCGAGACCTTCGTGACGGGCACGCTGGGCAAGGAGGTCGTGCGCACCCGGGACCGGGCCGGCTTCGTCGTCAACGCGCTGCTCGTCCCGTACCTGCTGGCCGCCGTCCGCATGGTGGAGTCGGGCGCCGCGAGCGTCGAGGACGTCGACCGCGGCATGGTCCTCGGCTGCGCCCATCCGCTCGGTCCGCTGGCCCTGACGGACCTCATCGGCCTGGACACCACGCGGGCCATCGCCGAGTCGCTGTACGCCGAGTTCCGCGAGCCCCAGTTCTCACCGCCCCCGCTGCTGTCCCGGATGGTGGAGGCCGGGCTGCTGGGGCGGAAGTCCGGGCGGGGTTTCCACACGTACGACGAGCGGCCAGGGCGCGAGACGGTCGTCCCGGCGATGCCGCGATGAGGGGAACGTGAGGGAAGATGGTCATGGCCTACGACCACCGGACGAGGGGAGCGGCAGGGTGTCCACCAAGGTGCGCACGGCAGACACACGCGAGCGCATCCTGACCGCGGCGTGCGAGGTCATCGCCGAGATCGGCTTCGAGAAGATCCGCATGCGCATGGTCGCCGAGCGGGCGGGGGTGTCGACCGCGCTGCTGCACTACCACTTCGACACACGCGAGAAGCTGTTCACCGAGGCGATGACGCACTCCTTCGCCCACACCGCCCTCGACGCGGAACGCGACGCGGAGACGGCGCCCGCCGCCGTCGTGCTGGCCCGCATCCTGCGCAGCCTGCTGCCGACCGATCCCGAACTCCACCAGGACTGGCGGCTGTGGCAGGAGCTGTGGGCCCGGGCCCTGCGCGACGAGACCACCCGCGCCTTCGCGGTCGACCTCTACGCGCAGCTGCACGCCTGGGTGGCCGGAGCGGTACTGCGTGGCATCGATTCCGGCGAGTTCGCGCCGGCCGACGTGGACGGCCTGAGCACGCTGGTCCTGTCGCTGAGCGACGGCTACGGGATCCGGCTGATGCTGCGCGACCCGACGGTCACCCTGGACACGGCCCTCACCGCCATCTGGCGCCAGGTGTCCGCCGCGCTGGGACTTCCGGACGCGTTGCCGGCGGAGTGAGGACGCCCGGAACCGACCGTCCGGTAGGCCGGGCACAGTGTACTGGCAGGTAACCGCGCGTGAGGCGTGTTTTCCATAACGATCTTGTCGTAAACCTTGTGTGAATTTCAGTCACCTCTAGCCTCCCTCCATGGCTTTTCTTTCAAGTCGCCGCAAACGGGCGCGTCTCGCGCCGGAACTCGACGACCAGGATCTGGGCAGGCTGCTGAAGACCCTGCTCGCGACCACGAGGACCGGCACGATCGCGACGACGGACCTGTGCGTCGCACAGATCTCCCGTCTCCTGGACCAGGACGCAGGCGACTGGGACCGCAGGACACACCGCATGGGTGTCCTGGCGGACTTCCTGGCCGAATCGCATCTGCCGCGTTCCTGGGCCACGCGTGAGCCGCGCAACACGAGCGCGCTCACGCTGTACGCCTGGGCACAGGTGGCCCGGGCCCGTTCCCTGGGACGCCCGGAGGCCGCGACCGACGCCGCCGAGAGCTGCTTCCGGGCTGCCGAGGTGGCTCCGGACGACCCCACCCCCTGGGTGGCCCTCCTGGCGGTGGCACGCCTGCAACGCTGGGAGCAGCCACAGGCGTTCGGGGTGTGGAACGAGGTGCTCTCGCGCGACCGCTGGAACCGCGAGGCCTACCTGAGCATGCTGGGCTATCTCAGCCCGGAGGAAGGGGGCTCGCGCATCCAGGTCCTGGACTTCGTCGACGCCCTGTGCGCGCGCATGCCCGCCAACGCGCCCTGCGCCGCGACGGAACTCACCGCCCAGGTGCTGCAGTACCACTCGGTGCTCGGCCGGGGCGGATTCGAAGCGCTGGTGGCACGCAACCACTGGTCCCACGCGATGGCCGCCCAGGCCCTCGACCGGGTGGCCCACACCTGGACCCAACCGGGTTTCCTCCGCCACGCCCGGGCCATCGCCGACCTCAACGTCCTCGCCTACGCGCTGATGGCCGCGGACCGCCGTCGTGAGGCCGGCGCGGTCTTCGAGGGGATCGGCGGCTTCGTCACCGCATGGCCCTGGCAGAACGCCGGCGACCCGATCACGGAGTTCGAGCAGGCCCAGCGGAGGGCCACCGTCGGCCTGTGACGCCCCGCGTCCCGGGCCCGCCACCGGCCCTGGGAGGGTGGCCGCGGGTGCGGTGCCGAACCCGCCGTGTGCCCGCCGCCGGGTGAATGCGCCGGTGCGGTGTTTGCCTCGGCGGCCGTTGATCGTCACGCTGGGCGGATGGTCCTTGTTCCGGGTTGGGTCTGGCGAGGGGGACCGCTGCGCAGGGCCCTGGCCGGCGGACTCGCCGTGGGCGTCTTCTCGGGAGCCTTCGTCCTGGTCGAGTCGGGGTCGTGGCCGGCGGCCTTCGTGGTGTTCGTGGTGCTCGGCCTGTAGGCGGGCAGCAGCAGCCCGCGCCGTTTGAGCCGGGACACCGAGGAGCGTACGGAGGGCGCGTCAACGCCGACCGCGGCCAGCAACCGGA
>NZ_JBSGDB010000534.1:0-5545 GCF_053602155.1 Streptomyces sp. NPDC004561 | reverse complement strand
GCAGGACCCGGTGGAGCCCGAGGCGGCGGCCCCCGAGGCGACGGTGACGGCCGCCGCCGCGGACCCGCGCGAGTCCGCTTCCGAGACCCGGCCCGCCCCGGAGCCCTCCGACGACGAGGGCGACCGTCCGCAGCTTCCCCAGCGACGCCGGCAGGACCACGCCGCCGAACGGCCGCACCCGGTCCGCAGTGCCGGTGCCGCCGAGGACGTCGCACACGACCCGGGACTGATGGCCGCGTTCCAGACCGGCCTGCGAAGGGCCGAGGAAGCGGAGACGCCCTGATGGCCGCGACCGCCCCGAAGGCCGGGGCCCCCGTCCTGCAAGCCGTTTCCTTCTGTCGATAGAGGAGTACACGATCGTGGCGAGCGAAGACCTTTCCTGGCTGTTGACGGGCCTGGTGAACCGGGTGCCGCACACCCGGAGCGCCTTGTTGCTGTCCTCGGACGGGCTGGTGAAGGCAGCGGAGGGACTCGACGGGGACGCCGCGGACCAGTTGGCCGCGCTGGCCAGTGGGCTGTACTCGCTGGCGCGCAGCGCGGGCCGGCACTTCGACGACGGCGGTGACGTACGGCAGATCGTGACGGAGCTCAGCAACTCGCTGCTGTTCGTCTCGGCCGCCGGGCGCGGCGCGGTGCTGGCGGTGCTGGCCGGACGCGACGCGGACGCGGCGGTGCTGGGCTACGAGATGGGGATGCTGGTGAAGAGCGTGCGCCCGCACCTGGCCACGCCGCCCCGGCACCCGGTGGGATAACCGATGACGCCGGTCCTCCCGGACGGACCGCTGGTCGACGAAGCGGCCGGGCGGCTGGTCCGCCCCTACACGGTGAGCGACGGACGGACCAGGGCCACGTCCCACTTCACGCTGGGGACCATGGTGCGGGCCACCGGCGCCCAGACCCAGGGCGCCTTCGGCCTGGAGCATGCCCAGGTGCTGGCGCTGTGCGAGCGGCCCGTGAGCGTCGCCGAGGTCGCCGCCCGGATGCAGGTGCCCGCCGCCGTGGTCAAGGTGCTGCTGTCCGATCTGGCCGAGGGGGGCGCGGTGGTCGCAGGCGATGCGCCCCCGGCATCCCCCGACCACTACGCACAACCTGATCGAGACCTCCTGGAAGCGGTACGCGATGGCCTCCTCAAACGACTGTGACGCACTGCCCGCCGAAGTCCTGCCGGTGGGAATCAAGGTGCTGATCGCCGGCGGGTTCGGCGTGGGCAAGACCACCTTCGTCAACGCGCTCAGCGAGATCGAGCCGCTGAGCACCGAGGAGATGCTGACCGCCGTCAGCTCGGCCACGGACCGGCTGGACGGAGTGGAGAACAAGGCCACGACGACGGTGGCCCTGGACTTCGGCCGGATCACGCTCAGTCCGTCCCATGTCCTGTACCTGTTCGGCACGCCCGGGCAGGAGCGCTTCTGGTTCATGTGGGACGAACTCTCCGAGGGGGCGCTCGGGGCGGTGGTGCTCGCCGACACCCGCAGGCTGGAGCACTCCTTCGCGGCGGTGGACTTCTTCGAGCGGCGGGGCATGCCCTTCGTCGTCGCCGTCAACGAGTTCGACGGGGCCCACCGCTACCGCGGGGAGGAGGTGCGGACCGCTCTCGACCTCGGTCAGGAGGTGCCGGTGGTGCTGTGCGACGCCCGCGTCCAGGGCTCGGGCATCCATGTGCTGCTCGAACTGATTCAGCATCTGCTCACGACAAGGAGTCCCCATGGCAGCGACACCGACCAACCCCTCCTCCGGGCCTGAGTCCGCGATCGCCGTACGTCACCTGCTCCTCCCCCCGGAGGACCCGCAGGCGCGTGCCCGGTCCGAGCGGCTGCGCGAGCTGGGCATCGACGCCCGTCCGGATGCGGAACTCGACGCCTTCGCAAGGGAACTGGCACACCGTACCGGCGGCTGCTACGCGGGGGTCAACTTCTTCCTCGACGCCGACCGCCAGTACTACGCGGGCCTGTACAGCGCCGCGCAGGACAGCACGGTCCGCGTGGGACCGCCGTTGCTGGAGGAACCGGTGCCCGGCCGTGTCATGCCACGCGACATCGACATGGGGATCTGCCCACATGTGGTCAAACGCCGCCGGGCGCTGGTGCTGGAGGACATCCGGGACTTCCCGCGGTTCGCCGGCAACCCGGTGGTCGACGCGATCGGCGTCCACTCCTACCTGGGCGCACCGCTGATAGACAGCACCGGCGTGGTGCTCGGCACGATCTGCGTGGTCGACCAGGACCCGCAGCCCTGGGGGCGCAAGGGGCTGGAGACCATCAAGGCCATGGCTGCCGAACTGGTCGAGCGGCTGGAGGAGTCGGCGCCCCGTCGCGACGGGGCGGCGCTGCCGGACTCGCAGCGCTGAGGACACCCGGATCAGGGCTCACCGGATCCGGAAGGCAGCGGCCGCGGCGACGAGGGCGCCCCGTGGGAGACCGCGGGGCGCCCTCCGTCTCAGGAGCCCTGCCCCAGGGTCGCCGTCAACTCGCTTCGCCGTCGTATGCCCAGCTTCTTGTACGTGCTGGTGAGGTGGGTCTCCACGGTACGGCGTGCCAGGTGCAGGAGTTCGGTGATCTCCGTGTTCGTGCGGCCCTGTGCCGCCAGCTCGGCGATGCGGCGTTCGCTGGTGGTGAGGGCGGCCGAGCCGGTCCGGGGGGTGGCGGTGCGGCGGGCTCCGGTCGCTCGCAGGGCGTCGGCCGCCCGGGTGCGCAGCCGGCGGGCGCCGAGGCGCTCGGCGAGATCGGCGGCCTCGCGCAGGAGCTCGCGGGCGCGGGCGCGGTCGCCGCCGGAGGCCAGCCGGCGGCCGTAGGCGATCAGGGCGGCCGCCAGATCGGGTCCGGTGCCCGGCGGGCCGTCGCGCAGGAGCCGTACGGCCTCCTCGGTGAGGTCGAGGCCGCGGTGGCCGCCGGTCGCGGTGCCGAGGACGCGCAGCGCGCGGGCCACGGTGCGGGGCGTGTTCCAGACACGGGCCAGGCGAAGCTCCTCCTCGGCGAGCGCGAGCGCCTCGCGGGGCAGGCCGAGGGCCAGCCGGCACTCGGCGGCGGCGGTGCGCCAGGGAGTGACGACGGGGCTGACGACCTCGCGCGCGGACTGGCGGCGTCCGCACTCCAGGAAGTCGTGCAGGGCGCCGGTCGGATCGCCGCTCGCGGCGCGCAGCACGCCCCGGGCGTACAGGAAGCGGTTCAGTTCCCAGTTGTCGGGCGCCTGGCTCAGGTCGAAGCCGTCCGCGAGGCGCCGGGCCTCGCCCGGTCGGCCGGCCTCGACGAGGGCGATCACGGTGTGTGCGTGCGCGTTGGTGGGGACGGTGCCCGGCGGCAGGGGCCGGGACAGCAGGGCCGCGTGATCGGCGCGGGCCGCGACGATGTCGGCGCGGGTGTTGCGCAGCGCGTCGTGCACGGGGTGCAGCAGGCCGGGGCGTTGACCGGCCAGGCCGCGCTCCACCAGGCGTTCGGCGTCGGCGAGTTCGTCGGCCCACTGGGCGACCGCGGCGGCCGTGCCGATCAGGAAGGGCTCGGTGAGCGGGTCGGCCGGTTCGGCGAGGAGGGCGCGGATCCGCCGCACCGCCTCCTCGGCCGACGTCAGCCCGGCCAGGGAGGCGTAGCGGACCAGCAGGGCCTGGCCCGCCGTGCCGACCAGCTCGGGGGAGCGTTCGGCGGTGTCGCACAGCCAGCGGTGGACCTCGCGGCGGACCGCCTGGTCCTGGTCGGACAGGAGCGCGGACGCCGTCTGCAGGGTGCGGACCAGCTCGGGGCGGTCCGTCAGCTGGCCGTCCACGGCACGCAGTACGTCCATCGCGGCGCGCGTCCGGCCGCGGCCGGCCAGGGCCGTGCCGAGGGCGACGGCGGTGCGGACGCGGTCCTGCGGGGCGCCGGGCAGCCGCAGGGCCTCGTAGAGGTGGCCGATGCTCCGGGCGGCCTGGTGGTCGGCGTACTCGAGGGAGCCCAGCTCGGTCAGCAGCCGCTGGCGCCGGTCGTCGGGCAGCGGCTCGTCCAGGGCCCGGCGCAGGAAGGCGGCGGCCTCCTTGCGGCGGTCGTCGCGCAGGGCGAGCAGGACCGCGTCCTGCAGGACGGCCGGTGCCCAGGACCGGCCGACGGGGCCGGTGAGCAGCAGTTGGCGGGCCACCGCCTCCGTGGACGCGCCACTGTGCAGCATCGCCTCGGCGGCCTGCCGGTGCGCCGCGCTGCGCCGTTCCGCGGGCACGCCGATGAGCATCGCGTCCCGCAGCAGCGGGTGGGCGTAGCGGGGGCGCCCCTCCCGGTCGGACCGCAGCACGCCGAGCCCCGTCATCGCGGTGAGCCACCCCGCCACCCGCGGCGCGTCCGCCCCGGCCAGCTCGGCGAGCAGCGCCGCCGACCCCTCGTGCGGGCAGCCACCACCCCCGGCGACCGCGGCCGCGACGACAGCGTCCGGCCCGACGCTCCCGGGCGCCCCATAAGGACCGGCGGCGCCCCTGCGCGACGCCCCGCGAACACCGGCCACCGGCCCCGGCACCCCGCCGGACTCACCGGCACCGATGCCGGAAGTTCCGCGGCCGTCCGGCACGGGGGTCTGACCGTCCCCATAGGACTCACCGGCACCAACGGCAGAAATCCCACGACCGCCCAGCCCAACAGCACCGGCCGGGGACGGTACGGGGGTCTGGCGCGCGCCGTAGGGGTCGGCGGCGTCGGTGGGTCGCTGTGTGCCGTAGGGTTCCGCGGTCTCGGTGCGGGAGGGGGTGGGCGGAGCGGGTGGCCCGGAGGGTCCGTGCGGGCCCTCCCGGAAGCGGCCGTTCGATGGCTGCGGGACCCGGCGCGCTCCGGCGGACCGGGCCGTGAACCTCTCCTTCTCCTCCCAGCCCTCGTCCAGTACGGCCAGGGCGCGGGCGACCTCCGCCGTCGTCGGTCCGGCGCTGTCCAGCCACCAGGAGACGGCCGCCGGGTAGGCGCCGGGGTACAGCGCGGCCGTCGACGCGGGCACGGTCGGGTGCGGCCCGGCGCCGAGGTCGTCGAGGAGGGCGCGCAGGAGCAGGGGGTTGCCGGCGGCGGCCCGTACGCAGGAGTCCACCCAGGGCTCGGGAGCGTCCGGGAACACCGAACGCACCCGGCGCGCCGCCGACTCTTCGGTCAGCGGCACGAGGGTGTGGGTGCGCACGAGGGCCGGCGACAGGGTGTGGGTGAAGCCCGGGGCGGGCGGGTCGATGTCGTACTGGCTGCGTTCGGTGACGACCAGCAGGACCGGCAGCGGTAATCGGCCCACGTGCCGGGCGGACTCCACCAGCCAGCGGTGCGAGGGCGCGTCGGCGAGATGGACGTCGTCCACGGCGACCAGCAGCGGCGACTGCTCGGCGTGCGCGCGCAGGCGCCCCCACAGCCGGGCGGCCCGTTCCCGCTCGCTCTCGGTGGAGGCGTCGAACTCCTCGTCCGGGCCGAGGAGTTGCAGGGCCGCCGCGAAGGGCACCCCGGTGTCGCCGCGCGAGCAGCGGGCCCGCAGCACGCGCATGCCCTGCGCGTCCGCGTCCTCCGCCGAGGGCAAGGAGATCGCCGCCCGTCTGGCGCTGCGCATCGGCTCCGGCATCATCACC
>NZ_JBSGDB010000533.1:0-5547 GCF_053602155.1 Streptomyces sp. NPDC004561 | reverse complement strand
GTGCGAGCAGCGGGTCGGTGCGCAGCCGGTCGTCGACGGCGACCGGATCGGCGTCCAGGTCGAGCATGCGGCGGCAGCGGCTGATCGCCACGGTCAGGTCGCGCAGGTCGCTGAGGGTGAGGCGGCAGGCGATGTGGTCGGGGCGGGGGGTGAGGGAGACGATCCCGTGGCCGTACGGCAGGCGCAGCGTGCGCCGGTAGGCGCCGTCGAGCCATTCCTCGACGCCGGGTACGGCGGTGGCGGCGAGGTGGCCGAAGAGGTTGTCGGGGTTGAGCGGGGTGCGGAACGGCAGCCGCAGGCAGAGCGTGCCGGGGGTGAGGGTGCCGGCCGTGCGGCCGGCGGGCACCCTTCGGCGCAGCTCGCTCGGTGACAGGGCGAAGACCTCGCGGACGGTGTCGTTGAAGGTGCGGATGGAGGAGAAGCCGGCCGCGAAGGCGATCTCCGCCATGGGCAGCGGGGTGGTCTCGATCAGCAGCCGCGCGGTCTGGGCGCGCTGGGCGCGGGCGAGCGCGAGGGGTCCGGCGCCCAGTTCGGCGAGGAGCTGACGCTCGATCTGCCGGGTGCTGTAGCCGAGCCGGCCGGCGA
This sequence comes from Streptomyces sp. NPDC004561, assembly GCF_053602155.1. Taxonomy (NCBI): domain Bacteria; kingdom Bacillati; phylum Actinomycetota; class Actinomycetes; order Kitasatosporales; family Streptomycetaceae; genus Streptomyces; species Streptomyces sp. NPDC004561. Next base: position 4,962 of record NZ_JBSGDB010000533.1, on the reverse strand, counting down.
GTCCGGGCACGCCCTCGCGGTCCACGACGCCGTCGGCGACGAGGCGCATGGCGCGGGCGACCAGGTCGGCGCGCCGGTTCCACTCCGGGGAGCCGGGGCTGGTGTCCGGGCGGCACCGCTTGCAGGCCCGGAACCCGGCCTGCTGGCAGGCGGCCGCGCTCGGGTAGAACGTCATGTTCTCCGGCTTGGGCGGAACGGCGGGGCAGCTGGGCCGGCAGTAGATGCGGGTGGTCAGGACGGCCGTGAAGAACCAGCCGTCGAACCGCGCGTCCTTGGACTGCACGGCGCGTACGCAGTGCTCCCGGTCGAGGTGCGTCGCTGTCTGCATGCGTCCAGGATCGGCTACTCCGGGCCCCGCCCGCTGGCGAGAATCCGACACGTACCTACCGCCGGCCAGGACCCGTCCGGCGCTCCTCGGGAGGGCTCGGCCTGTTGGGCGGGCGGGGTGCTCAGGGGGTGTGCGGTCGGGCCGGGGGATTCCGAACGGCCGGGCGGTGTCGTGCCCAGCGGGTGGGCCGTGCGTGCACCACCCCGGCCGACGGCCCCGCGCCCTCCCGCCCCGGCCGAGGCCGCCGGGTACGCGGGTGACCGACGGCTCCCGGCGCTCCCGCCCCGGCGGAGGCCGCTGCGCGGTCGGGACTTCCGGAGAGGTCTGGGGCTGATCCCCCAGTCCGCAGTGCCGGGGCGTCAGCCGTGCTGCCGGAACCGGGTGATCCACTCCGAGGTGGCCCGCAGCCCGCCGAACGTGTAGAAGTGCACCTTCACCTCGCCGTGCCGCGCGGGGTCGTACCGCTCGGCCAGGGCGTGCAGGAAGCGGTCCGGGCCGGTCGTACCCATCAGGTTGGTCAGCGAGAAGCCGTACTTGCGGGCCACGGAGGCGCTGGTGGCGACGCCGAACCGGGTGGCGTAGCCGACCAGCCGTCGCACGCCCGCCGGGCCGGGCACGCCGATGCGGACGGGCAGGTGCACACCCCGGGCGCGGACGGCCTCCAGCCAGCCGAGCACCGCGTCGGCGTCGAAGCCGAACTGGGTGATGACGTCGCCGGTGAACCGGTCGGCGCCGATGGCCGCGGCCTTGTCGGTGAGCGCCGACCACAGCGAGCGGTCGGTTATCGCGGGGTGGCCCTCCGGGTAGCCGCTGATGCCGATGTGGCGGACGCCGTGGCGCCGCAGCAGTCCGGTGCGGATGACGGCGAGGGCGTCGGCGTACGGGCCCTCGGGCCGGGCGGGGTCGCCGCCGACGACGAAGACGTTGCCGGCGGTGCCGTCCGCCGCGAGGCCGGAGAGGAACTCCTCCAGGGCGGCGCGGGAGGGCAGTCGGCGCGCGGAGATGTGCGGTACGGGGACGAAGCCGAGCCGCTTGACCGCGCGGGCCGCCGCCAGCCGCATGGTGTGGTCCTCGCCGGCGAGGAAGGTGATGTTGATCCGGGTGCCCTGCGGGATGCTGCCCCGCGCCTCCTCCAGACCGGGCACGTCCTTGCCGGTCATCTCCAGGGAGAAGTCGTCGAGCAGGGCGGTGCCCACCGCTGTGGGGGCGGTGAGAGCGGGGTTCATCGTGCTCCTTGCGACTGCGAGCGGTACGCCGGCGTACGGCTGGGGTCCTGGCCCGGGCGATGATGTCACGCGTGCGGCCCGCGCCGGACGCGGCCCCGGGGCGGTGCCGGATTCAGCGGATCGTCCACCACGCCTGCGAGCCGGCCGCTTCGGCGGACGCGTCGAGGCCGGGGTCGAGGCCGCCGGCGGCCGCCGTCAGGGCGGTGAGGGCCGGGACGAGACCGGCGCGCTGGGGGGCGGGCAGGCGTTCGACCAGGGTGCGGATCTCCGCGCGCCGGTGGTTCAGCACCCGGTCCACCAGGTCCGCTCCGGCGGTGGTCAGCCGCAGGACGACCTCGCGGCGGTTGTCCGGGTTGACCCGGCGGTCGGTGAGGCCGAGGGCCTCCAGGCGCTCGACCATGCGCAGCGCGGTGGACGACGTGACGCCCAGCGTGGCGGCCATGGCGGCCAGCTTGATGGGGCCGCAGCTGTGCAGGGCGACCAGGGAGCGGAGCTGGGGCAGGGTCAGCGGCGCGTCCACGGAGGCGAGGGCGCGGGCGGAGAGGGCGACGATCAGCCGGGAGGCGGCCATCACGGCGAGGGTGATCTCCTCCGCCTCACGGTCCAGGGCCTCCTCGGCGGCGCTCCTGTGCGCCGGGCCGTGCTGCGGGCCGCTCTCCTGCTGGGCCATGGACTCCTCGCTCCCCTTGTCCTGTCCACTATGTGGATGCCCCCGATCACCCGGGGTGACCATTGCAGTCTGCAATGATAAGCTTCGGGCATACCGGGCCGCGCGGGCGCGACGGCTCCGGTGCCGAGAGTGACGACGATACGCCGACGGTCGGTAGTCGACCGTCCGCTGCCGGCCGCTGACCCCCACACACCGCCGACCGATCACCCGGTGCCGACCGCCGACCTTCCTCGGCAGTACGCCACCCCTGCCCACGTACCCGCCCCAGCCCCTTACGGAGCAGCCATGCCCTCGCGGACCTCCGCAAGCCGCCATGCCCCCGCCCGACATCTGCCACCCCTCAAGATCCCGCACCTCGGCGACTTCCACGTGCCGCCGCGGGTCTTCCTGATCTCCGCGCTGGCCATACCCGTCGGAGCCGTCGCGGCGCTGGTGGCGGCCGGACTGCTCAAGTTGATCGCGCTGTTCACCAACCTGTGCTTCCGCGGCCGGTTCGGGTTCGGCGCCGCCGTTCCCGCCGACGCCCCGCACCGCTGGCTGCTGGTGGTGATGCCGGTGGTGGGCGGCCTGGTCGTCGGGCTGATGGCCCGCTACGGCTCGGAGAAGATCCGGGGCCACGGCATGCCCGAGGCCATCGAGTCGATCCTGGTGGGCGGCAGCCGGGTGCAGCCGCGCGTGGCCGTGCTGAAGCCGGCCTCCGCCGCGATATCCATCGGCACCGGCGGGCCGTTCGGCGCGGAGGGCCCGATCATCATGACCGGCGGGGCGGTCGGCTCCCTGCTGGCGCAGTTCCTGCGCGTGACCACGGACGAGCGCAAGGCGCTACTGGTGGCGGGTTCGGCCGCCGGCATGGCGGCGACCTTCAACGCCCCGCTCGCCTCGATCCTGCTGGCGGTCGAACTGCTGCTCTTCGAGTACCGGCCCCGTTCCTACCTCCCGGTCGCCGTCGCCGCCGTCACCGCCACCCTGGTGCGGGGGCCGCTGCTCGGCACCGCCCCGCTGTTCGGCGGCGCCCACGTGCCCGACCACATCGGCCTGCCGTCCTACGCACTGTGCCTGGTCGCGGGAGGGGCGGCCGGGCTGCTCGCCCTCGGCGCCACCGCTCTCGTCTACTTCTCCGAGGACGCCTTCGCCCGGCTGCGCATCCACTGGATGTGGTGGCCGGCGATCGGCGGGGCGGTGATCGGCCTGGGCGGCCTGGTCGAGCCGCGCGCCCTCGGTGTCGGGTACGACGTCATCGGGGCGCTGCTGACCGGGCACGCCACGGTCGGGCTGATCATCGGCATCCTCGTGGTCAAGACCCTGATCTGGGGCCTGTCCCTGGGCTCGGGCACCTCCGGCGGCGTGCTCGCGCCCATGTTCATGGTCGGCGGCGCCCTCGGGGCGGCCGAGGCCATGGTCTTCCCGCACGTCAGCCCCGGCTTCTGGGCGCTGGTCTCGCTGGCCGGGGTGCTCGGCGGTGTCATGCGCTCCCCGCTCACCGGCATCGTCTTCTGCCTGGAGCTCACCCATGAGGTCAACGCGCTGATCCCCATGGTCATCACGGCGTCGACCGCCTATCTGCTCTCGGTGGTGCTGCTGAAGCGGTCGGTGCTCACCGAGAAGCTGGCGCGGCGGGGCCTGCACCTCACCCGCGAGTACTCCGTGGACCCGCTGGAGGTGCACCTCGTACGGCAGCTGGAGACGCCCGTCGGAGTCATCCTCGACGCCGGCCGGGCCGCCGGCGAGATCACCGCGCTGCTGCGCGCCGCGCACGACGCGGGCGATCCGGAGGGGCTGCTCGCCCAGCGCCTGTACCCGGTGCTGGGCCAGGACGGCGGCCTGACCGGTGTCGTCACGCGCGGTCAGCTGGTCCACGCGGACCCCGCCGACCGCACCCCGCTCGGCGAGCTGGCCCGGCCCGCGGTCGTCGCCCACCCCGACGAGACCCTGCGCGCGCTCGCCAACCGCATGGCGCGGCACGAGGTGACCCGGCTGCTGGTGGTCACGCGCGAGGCGGAGCCACGCGTCGAGGGCGTCATCAGCCTGCGCCATCTGCTGACCGCCCGCCGTATCGACCTGCACGAGGAGCACCACGCCGAACGGCTCCTCTCCCTGCGGACCCGGCGCGCTCCGGCCGCGGCCCCGGCCACGGGCTGACCGGACGACCGCACCCGGGCGGGCACGCACCCGCCCCGCCTGACCGCCACCGCCTCCTCGGTGACCAGCCCGTACGACTACCGGCTGGGCGTCGCCGTCTGGTTCCGCAGCCTGTTCGCGCTCGACCCGGACGTCGGCGCCATGGCGCACGCCCCGCTCGTCTACCGGTGCCATGCCCTGCTCGCCCTGGCCCTGTTCGCGCTGTGGCCCTTCAGCCGCCTGGTGCACGCGTTCGCGGTCCCGCTGGGGTATGTCCTGCGCCCCTACGTCGTCTACCGGTCCCGGGGCCGGGCCGCGGTTGAGGACCGGTGAGGCGCGCCCGCTTCGGCCCCGGCCGGCGGGCCACGACCTCGGCTCGGTGATGTCACCGAACCCGAGGAGGTCCCTTTCCACGCGATTCCGGCACGCGGACGGCATCGGGGCCGCGTTCCCCGAACTGTCCTCCGGCGCGCCGTACGCCACGGGCCGCGCCGGCGCCGGCCCCTCTCCTGGCACCGCCGGCTGCCCGGCCCTCCGGGAGTCATCACCGCCGGCGTGGCGGAACCGGCCGGACCCTCCGCGACCTGACCTCCTGACCTGATCGGGCGGCCGGCCCGGCC
>NZ_JBSGDB010000532.1:0-5553 GCF_053602155.1 Streptomyces sp. NPDC004561 | reverse complement strand
GCCGCCGCGCGCAACGCCGCCGACATCGTCCTGACCGACGAGGACCTGACGGTGCTGATCGACGCGGTCGGCGAGGGCCGCGCCCTGTGGCACAGCGTGGCCGACGCCATCGCGATCCTCATCGGCGGCAACGCGGGCGAGGTCGGCTTCGGCCTCCTCGGCACGCTGCTGTCCGGCCGGGCGCCGCTGTCCACCCGGCAGATGCTCATGGTGAACCTGTTCACCGACCTCTTCCCGTCGATGGCGGTGGCCGTGACGGAGAAGGAGGGCGAGGCGGACCTGGCCCACGTGGAGGAGGCGGCCGGGGTGCTCGGCGACCCGCTGCTGCGGCAGATCCGGCACCGGGCCCTGACCACCTGCCTGGGCGCGCTCACGGCCTGGCTGATCGGCCGCTTCACGCCCGGCACCGCCCGCCGCTCCAGCACCATGGCGCTGTGCGGGGTGGTCGGCACCCAGCTCGTGCAGACCCTCCTCGACCGGCGCGACAGCCGCCTGGTGCAGATCACGTCCCTGGGCTCGGCCGCGGCGCTGGTCGCCGTGGTCCAGACGCCGGTCCTCAGCCGCGCCTTCGGGTGCACCCCGCTCGGCCCGGTGGCCTGGGCCGGTGTCGTGGCGGCGATCGGTCTGGCGCTGGCGGGACAGCGGGCGCTGCCCCGCCTGGAGGAGACCGTCGTACGGCTGCTGCCGTCCTGACCCGGGGTACGGCGCTCAGACCGACCGGTGGTACTGGTCCGGCACCCGCACCTCGCCGCCCAGCTCGCGTGCGGCGTGCCGGGCCCAGGAGGGGTTGCGCAGCAGCTCCCGGCCCAGCAGGACGGCGTCGGCCTCGCCGTTCGCCACGACCTTCTGGGCCTGCTCCGCGTCGGTGATCATGCCCACGGCGCCCACCGGCAGCGGGGTCTCGGCCTTCACCCGGGCGGCGAACGGGACCTGGTAGCCGGGCCCGGTGGGGATGGTCACGCCGGAGGCGTTGCCGCCGGTGGAGACGTCGACGAGGTCGACGCCGTGGGCGTGCAGATCGCGGGCGAGGCGAACGGTGTCCTCCGTGGTCCAGCCGCCGTCCTGGAGCCAGTCGGTGGCCGAGACGCGGAAGAACACCGGCTTGTCCTCGGGCCACACCTCCCGTACGGCGTCGACCACCTCGAGGGCGAACCGGGCGCGGTTCTCGTACGAGCCGCCGTAGGCGTCGGTGCGGTGGTTGGAGTGCGGGGAGAGGAACTCGTTGATCAGGTAGCCGTGGGCGCCGTGGATCTCCACGATCTCGAAGCCGGCGGCGAGCGCCCGGCGGGCCGCGGCGGCGAACCGGCCGACGATCTCCCTGATCTCGTCGGCCGTCAACTCGGTGGGCGCCGGGTGGCGTTCGTCGAAGGCCACCGGGCTCGGGCCGAGCGGCTGCCAGCCGAGGGCATCCGGGCCGATCGGAGCGCCGCCCTTCCACGGCCGGTCGGTCGAGGCCTTGCGGCCGCCGTGCGCGAGCTGCACCGCGGGCACCGTGCCCTGGGCGGTCAGGAAGCGGGTGATCCGGCGGAATGCCTCCACCTGGGTGTCGTTCCACAGACCCAGGTCGTAGGGGGAGATCCGGCCCTCCGGGGAGACCGCCGTGGCCTCGACGACGATCAGGCCGGTGCCGCCGGTGGCACGCGCCGCGTAGTGCGCGAAGTGCCAGTCGTGCGGGGCGCCGGCGAGCGGCCCCTCCGGTTCGGCCGAGTACTGGCACATCGGGGACATCCACACCCGGTTCGGGATGGTCACTTCGCGCAGGGTGATGGGCTCGAAGAGCGCGCTCACGACGGACTCCATTCGTCACGGACCGCTGGTCTCCTCGTACGATAGACCTCGTAGTACGAGGAGTGTCAAACTACGATGTCTCTCGTACTATGGGAACCAGGGATTACGTGACGAAGGGCCGCCGCCGTGACCGACACCGCCGCCACCGGCCGCGTTCTGCCGCACCCGGAGCGGGAGGAGATCCGGCTGGAGGCCGTGCTGCACGCGCTGTCCGATCCGGTGCGGCTGCGGATCGTCCGCGAACTCGCCGCGGACGAGGCAGAGCTGTCCTGTTCGCACTTCGAGCTGCCGGTGACCAAGTCCACCACCACGCACCACTTCCGTGTGCTGCGCGAGAGCGGGGTCATCCGGCAGTGCTACCGGGGCACGGCCAAGATGAACGGCCTGCGCAGGGACGACCTAGAGGGACTCTTCCCGGGACTGCTCGACTGCCTCCTCGCCGCCGCCGGCCGGCAGGCCCGCAGACTCGGCGACGGCGCCTGAACCGGCCTTCGCCGGAAGGTGGTTGAAGAGCAGGTTCAGCACGATCGCGGACAGGCAGCCCGCGCTGATGCCGCTGTTCATCACCGTCTGGAACCAGTCCGGGAACTTCGCGTAGACCGTCGGCACGCCCATCGGAAGCAGGCCGACCGCCACCGAGACGGCCACCACGGTCAGGTTGTGGTTGTCCCTGAAGTCGACCCGGGCCAGCGTCCGCAGCCCGCTCGCGGCGACCGTCCCGAACATCACCAGACCGGCCCCGCCGAGCACCGGCGCCGGGATCGCCGCGACCACCGCGCCCAGCTTGGGCAGCAGCCCGAGCAGTACGAGGATCCCGCCGGCCGCCGCGACCACCCAGCGGCTGCGCACCCGCGTCATGCCGACCAGACCCACGTTCTGCGCGTAGGCCGTGTACGGGAAGGTGTTGAAGACCCCGCCCAGCACGGTCGACAGACCGTCCGCGCGCAGCCCGTCGGCGAGCGGGCGCGGCGCCACCCTCCGGCCGGTCAGCTCGCCGACGGCGATCAGGTCACCGGTCGTCTCGGTCATCGTCACCAGGGCCACCACCAGCATGGACACGATCGCGGACGCCCTGAAGTCCGGCGTCCCGAAGTGGAACGGCGTGCTGACGCCCACCCAGTGGGCGTCCCGGACCCCGCGGAAGTCGGTGAACCCGAAGGGCACGGCGGCCGCCAGTCCCACCGCGATGCCGATCAGGACGGCGATCCGGCCGAGCGCGGCGGGCGCGAACCGCTGCACGGCCAGCACGACCAGCAGCACGAAGGCGGCCAGCGCCAGGTTCTTCGGCGCGCCGAAGTTCTTCGCACCGGTGCCGCCCGCGGCCCAGTTGCCCGCGACGGGCAGCAGCGAGACCCCGATGATCAGGATCACCGTGCCCGTCACCAGCGGCGGGAAGAACCGCAGCAGTCTGCCGAAGACCGGCGCGAGCAGCATGATCGCCAGCCCGGCGACGATCACCGCGCCGTAGATGGCGGGCAGTCCGCCGCCCGTCGTGCCGATGAGCACCATCGGAGACACGGCGGCGAACGTGCACCCCTGCATGATCGGCAGCCGGACGCCGAACCGCCAGAACCCGACGCACTGGATCAGCGTGGCGATGCCGCACACCAGCAGGTCGGCCGTGATCAGGTACGCCAGATCGGCGGGCGACAGCCTCAGCGCGCCGCCCACGATCAGCGGCACCGCCACGGCGCCGGCGTACATCGCGAGCACGTGCTGGAGCCCGAAGGCGGCCAGCTGCCGTACCGGTGGTATCTCGTCGACGGGGTGCACGTCTGTGGCGGTGGCCATGGGGACTCCCGGGCGCCGGGTGGGGGTGGCATGCGAACAGGACGGGACCGTAAGTCCCTTGAACGGTTTGTCGATTTCGGTGCCGTTGCCGCTGTGTGTCGTGCCCTCCCGGGGCCCGGCGGCACTCTCGCCGCCGGGCCTAGGCCGACCGTGCCGCCCCCAGGAGGGTGTCCCAGTCGGACAGCTTCACCACACCGCGGCCCAGCCGCGCGCCCAGCTCGGCCTCGGCCCGCTCGATCGCCAGCCAGCCGCCCCAGGTCACCGGCTCGATCCCGGCCGACCGCAGCGCCGCCACCGGATCGGCCGGCACGTCGGCGCGCTCCAGTGCGGGGGCGTCCGCGAGCAGGGAGGCCACCGTCTCCTTGGCGCACGGCCGGTTGCTGCCGATCACGCCGCTCGGGCCCCGCTTGAACCATCCGGCGACGTACTCGCCGGGCGAGGCCACGCCGTTGCGCAGGACACGGCCCGCCAGATGCGGCACCGTGCCGCTCGCCACGTCGAACGGCAGCCCGTCCAGCGGCACTCCCCGGTAGCCCACCGAGCGCAGCACCAGCTGCGCGGGCACCTCCTCGTACCGCCCCGTGCCCGTCACCCCGCCCCGGCCGTCCGGCACCGTCCGTTCGAAGCGGACGGCGCCCACCCGGCCCTCGTCCGCCAGCAGCTCCACCGGGCGCAGGAAGAAACGCAGCGCGATCCGCCGCGCCGCGCCGGCCGGGGGCCGGGCGGCCCAGCCGCGCAGCACCTCCAGATTGCGGCGCTGCGCCGGCGCCAGCGTGTCGGGGTCGGCCGGATCGAGCGCCAGCTCGGCCGGATCCACGGTGACGTCGGTGTCCGGCAGGGCGCCCAGCTCGCGCAGCTCCTTGGTGGTGAAGCGGGCCTGCGCGGGGCCGCGCCGGCCCACCATGTGCACCTCGCCGACCCCGCTCGCCGACAGCGCGTCCAGCGCCGCCTGCGGCATGTCCGTCGGCCGCAGCTCCGCCGCGCCCCGCACCAGCATCCGGGTCACGTCCACCGCCACGTTGCCCACGCCGACGACCACCGCCGAACGCACCCCGCGCAGGAAGCCCGCGTCGGCCGCGTCCGGATGCGCGCTGTACCAGGCCACGAACTCGGTCGCGGACCAGCTGCCCGGCAGCTCCTCGCCGGGAACCCCGAGCCGGCGGTCGGTGGCGGCCCCGACGCAGTACACCACCGCGTGGTACAGACCGCGCAGCCGCTCCACCGGGAGGCCGCCGGGTCCGCCCACGAGGACCCCGCCGAGGAAGCGCACCCGCTCGTGCTCCAGCACCGTCCGCAGGCTGCCCTGGAGTGACTTGATCTTCTCGTGGTCCGGCGCGACGCCGTACCGGACCAGGCCGTACGGACACGGCAGCCGGTCCAGCACGTCCACGCGCACCTCGGGGTCCTGCTGGACGAGGTTCTGGGCGGCGTAGCACCCGCTCGGTCCGGAACCGACGACGGCGACTCGCAGCACGGCGGAACTCCTGACGCGGAAGGAGAGTGCGCGGACGGTTTCAGCATGGCACCGCCGGGGCCGTCACGGCAGAGGCCGGCGGGGTGACGCGGACGCGTGTCTTTTCGATGAGGTGTGATCATGCGGTTACGTTGCGTGTGTGCTGGAAGCATCCTTTCTTGATCTTTCTGATCGGAACGCGGAGGACGGCGCGGTGTCCGTATGGCCCGCGTGGGAGGTGCGGGAGCACGACGGCACCACGTCCTGGCTCCATGTCCGGCTGGCCTTTCCCGACGGCGCCCGGGTCGACGCCCTGGCCGTGGTCAGCGCGGGATGCGTGGCCCTCGAGGACGTGACGGCCCGGCCCGCCCTGTCGCTCGACGACCTGACGGTGCTCGCCGACTGGATCGAGGGGCCGCTGTTCGAGGCGTGCCCACCGTCATCGCCTGGGCCCCCATCGCCTCCGTGGCGCGCTGGGCGACCGGACCGTCGTGGAGGACAGCGGCGGAGAAGTCGTTGTT
>NZ_JBSGDB010000531.1:0-5564 GCF_053602155.1 Streptomyces sp. NPDC004561 | reverse complement strand
GCCGCTGCTGCCCGGGCTCAAGTTGTTCACCCACCTGCTGCCGCCGGGGGGCGGGGCCGCGGCCTCCTCGCCCCGCGCGCCCCCCCCCCCCCGCCTCATTAATATATCCAAGAGGAAAGTCGACCGAAGAAGGTAAGAATGCAGATCGGGTTCCTGGGACACAACGGATTCGCGGTTGGCGACCAGAGTTCGCCCGTACTGATTGACGCGATACTCTTGCGTCGCTACGGAGATGAGTACACCTCGAGCCCTGTCGAGATCTATCCGCCTAGGACCATTGACCATGCTGCGATGCCTACACCTGCGGCCGTGATCATCAGCCATGAGCACTCCGACCATTTCCACCTGCCCTCGCTGAACAAGATTGACCGTGCTGTCCCCATAGTGGTTGGGCCGACGATGATTGACAGCGTCGTCGCCTTCATCGAGGAGCTCGGTTTCAGTGTCCAGCGAATGGGATTTGGCGAGACCCGTCAGTTCGGCTCGACCCTGGTGACCCTGTACGCGCCGGGCAGGGAAACGGTGCTATGGGAAAGCCGAGTGAGCCAGGTATATGTTCGTGACGCCGCTGACCCTGAAATCGGCGGGGTATTCCTGGGAATCGATGCACTGGTTTCCGAGGACTTCCTCAATGACATCGTCGATGGTGAGATACCCGCTCCGGCCGTGATCGCAGTCAGCAACAACGCGCAAGTCACACCCCGTGGCGTTTTCGGGTCCCTCGACAATCTGAAAAGCCCGCAGATCAGTGAGCACATCGGCCGTCGCACTGGATTCGCTGGCCTGGATATCCTCCAGGGTATTGTCAGTGACACATTGGGCGAGCATCCGACTCTGCAGACGTGTCACGTCCTGATCTGCGGCGGTGGATTTCTCAAGGATTACGAAGCCATGGGTCCCTTCCCCTTCTCTGAGCAGAAAGAGATGGCGGAGATAGCCTCTCGCCTCACTCGATGGATCGACGTGGTGGGACCTGAGCCGGGCGAAATTGTCGATGCGGGCCCCGATGGCATAGACATTGTCGGCAAACTCGGATGGCTGGGAACAGACACGGCACGATTCACCGAGCTCAAGGAAAGGCGCCGCAACTTTCTTTCCGCTGGCGAGTCGATCCCGCTTCGGCAGATTGTTCCGGCAAGCTCTAGGGGCGAAGAAGAAGCCCTCTTTGATGAGATAGAGGTAGAGCTGAGATATCTGGCAGCTGGAATTCTGCTCTCAGACCTCGGCCGTGACCTCGTCAGCGCTGGGAACGGCGGAAAATCCCTGATCAGGCCTCTCGTGCTGAAGTTCCGCTGCATGCATACAGAAGATCGAAGCTACGCCCTTGATCTCACGCAAGGAGGCTTCGTACGGGTAGATGACCTGAGCCTTGACGGAGCTCTGAAGGCGTATCCCTACGGTGTCTACACATGTGCCACGGACTTCGCCGCCGTCGTGCGAGGAGATTTGCAGATCTGGGATGTCGTAGGCATCGCAATGCATTCCTGGTACGAGAGTGAAGCGTTCAGCTCTCCTGTTGCATTTATGTATGATGCATTCGGTGAGCAAGTGCGTCCGGATATCGCCTGCCGTGCTTATGGGCTGCAAATCGACGCGATCAAGCGAGGGGTGGAGTGAAGATGAACGTGACTTTCGTGGGGCAGCAGTCCTGGCTGCTTGAGGTCGCTGAAACTCGTGTTCTGGTGGACCCGGTGCTCAGCTCCTCTTTCGGGAATTCCTCGCAAGTGCGCTTCGAGATCTTCCCGGCCCGTGAGATCGACACGGATGCGCTCCCTGAGATCGACGCCGTCGTGGTGACGAACGAGCATCTCGATCATTTCCACCTGCCTTCGTTGGAGGCCCTGCCGGCGCACATTCCGATTCTGATGCCGCACCTTATGCCAGCCGTATGCGTCTCCGCCTTGCGTGACCTTGGTCGCCAAGTGATCCTGGCTCCACCGCAGGAGGAGCAGGAAGTCGGCAACGCTACTGTCACCTTTGTCGCCGGGCCGGCCCACGTCCCTGTTTGGGAAAGCCGTGTGGCTAGCCTGTACATGAAGGAATCCGGTCGCTCAACTGGCGGTATCTTCGTCCAGTCGGACACCTCCCTCACTGCGTCGCCCACGACGTCCTCCTCCAGCCCGGATGTGGTGATCGCGACGCACAACGCACAAATTGCACCAGCCGGATGCCTTGGCGCCTTCGACAATCTCCTGCCGATTCCGCCCGCGAATCCGCCGGAGACCGCCGGAATCGATCTGCTGTACACCCTGCTGTCGGAAGCTACGACAGCGTTCCCCTCGGCGAAGTGGGTGCTGCTGAGCGGAGGGGGGTACACGCAGGTACCGCAGAAGCATGGCCAGTTCCTCTGGAACGACTTCGCTGAACTGGCTCAAATGGCAAACGTGCTGTCCATCGACACGGAACTCATCGGTCTCCAGCCAGGCGAATCGTTCTCCTTCGGCATTGGTGAGCACCCGGTCTCCGTATCGTGGATCGAGCCGCGCGAATCGACTTTCGAGGTGCGGCCGTCAGACAGTGATTCCCGCGAAGACGTCGACCTGGGCGCCGACCTTCCTCCCTTGTTCGATGCACCGGTTACTGAGCAGGACCAACATTTCCTAGTATCCGAGCTGCAAGCCCTGGCGCCTCTGCTCATGCTGTCGGAACTCGGCAGGTCGCTCGTCCACGCTAATGAGTATCTCGGCAACAAGACGGGGCCCCTGCGATTCGCCTGCCACCTGCGCGGGTTTGGTCCACAGGACGTCACTTGGGCTCTGAACATCAACACTGGTCGATTCGAGCGGACGGACCACAATCTGCGGGACGCCCTGTTCAATGTCCCTTCGGGCATAGATCTCAATGCAGCGGATCTCCTTGCCGTCCTGAGCGGGAGAATCCATATCTGGGAAGTCGCCGTCAGCCGAGCACGGCAGTGGTACACGTGCGACCGACTGGCTAGTCCCGTCAGCTTCCTCTACGGCGCCCTGAGTGAACAAGTCCGCCCAGACCTCGCCGCTCGACTGTACCGATCGTCAGTCAGCGCGTAGTGGCCATCATCGTTGTGGGCCCTCCAGGAGCAGGCAAAACCACCCTTGCCGTATCCCTGGAGGGTCTCCTCCGCAGAGAACTCGTGGGCTTGGACCAAGGGCGGGCAATCCGTTACAGACGGTTCGGCTACACTGCAGCGCGAGCTGATCGCTGGTTCGAAGAAGGTGGAGCACGCGCCCTCCATCGGTATGAATCACGCTTCGAAGTAAGAGCGCTTGGACACGAGCTCGAACACCGCCCTGACGCTCTGATCGACGCAAGCGGTGGCGTGTTGCTGCAGAAAGACCCGGATAATGAACAGCGGCTTGCCGCGTGCCTACTGAAGGCAGATTCGGTGATCCTCGTTCTTCCGTACGCACATGACATTCACCAGTCTAAAAAGGAAACTGAAAGACGATTGGCCGTACGAGCAGAAACCGATCCAGGTACTGCCGAATGGTTGCACAAAGGGGGGCGAGAGCTTCTTTCTGACCTGGTGCTCGCGGCTCACGAGTACCGCTCAGCGGTGGATCACACATTCGACCCTGTGAGCGGTCGCACCTATACAAAGCCTTCGGCGTCGACGACCCCAGATCACACTCTTGTAACCAACTGTCTGCGGACAATTGCCGCCGCTGAGACACACTCTGATTCCTGGTGATCCCATGCTCTCTCTGATTCGAGTTCCTGTTTTCCGGCGTGTGTGGTTCGGGCAGCTCGTCTCCATGATCGGTGACGGCGTCTACACGGTCGCTGTCACGCTCTACCTGCTAGGGCGAAACGATGCTTCCCATGCCCTGGGCACCCTCCTGGGAAGCACGGCGCTAGGCACGGTCCTCGCCCTGACTGTGGGCGGCGCCATCGCCGATCGGAGCCGGCGCTCACTGGTGGTCGTTGCCGCCGATGCTCTCCGCGCAACCGCCATCGGGGGCCTGCTTGTAGCTGGGAGCGACGCGCACCTCTTGAGTCTCGCTGCTGTCGGCACCATTTTCGGCCTGGGTGCCGGCCTGCACCGCCCGGCCTACGCCGCTCTCCTTGCCGAGCTCGGAGGCAGAGAGAAGCGCCGCGAGGTCTCCGCCCTGAGGTCGGCAACAAGCCGATTCGCAGCCGTCCTTGGCCCTGCCCTCGGCGGCTGGATCGCCGCGTCCTGGGACAGCGTCACTGCAATCCTCGTCGACGTCTGCACCTTCGCGATAAGCGTGATAACCCTCGTCGCACTGCGAGAAACCAAGCCTCCAAAAGAGGCTGCCGAGCGTCCCGGTATCCTCCGTGAAGCTGCGGAAGGAGTTGGCTACGTAGTCCGACAACGATGGATGTTCGCCATCATGTTGCAGGGAACTGCACAAGCAGCCCTTGTCGCGGCTCCTGTCGCTGTTCTCCTCCCCTTTGTCACCGGACATCGCGGTGCAGCCTCTCTGAGTATGGTCACCAGCGCCGAAGCACTAGGATCGCTCGCTGCTTCCCTGCTCTCGTCCAGGCTTCGTCCAAATAGACCTGGGGCTGTCGCACTTGGATCGCTCCTGCTGGAGCTTCCTCTGCTCATAGCCATGATGCTGGATTCGACAACGCTTGTGATCGCCGCGTGCAGTGCCATGGCGGGTGCCGGTATGGGTGTATTTGCCGTGATTTGGGGCTCTGCGTTGCAAGAGCGCACGCCAGTCGCAATGCTGGGACGCGTATTTGCTCTCGACTCACTTCTGATGTCCGCCGTCTCGCCGGTCTTCGTGGCCATGGCCGGGTACGCAATCGGAACATTCTCCGTGTCAAGCATCTGTGCTTTTGCGGCCGTTTCCCTGGTTGCGACGGTCGTCGGCGTTCTTCCCTTCCCTGGAGTGCTCAAGCTCGGTGCTGAAACGCCCGTGCACGAGGCTCAGCCAGCACCGCTGAAGGGCTGACAGAGTGTGTCGGCCATGCGGTTGACGGTGTGGGGCACGTAGACGGCCTGTTGGCCGTGGGCTGCCAGCAGTGCCGGCAGCAGGGTGGAGGACCTGCTGGAGATGTCTATCGTCCAGTGCACCTCATCGGCTATGTCCAGGATCTCGCCGAGGGCGGTCAGGATCGCCGACTCGTCATTTTCGAACTTCTTCGACCACAGGGTCGCGTCGGTCTCGTCGCCCACTGCACCCCAGTAATGGCCCTTGCCCGCGTCGATACGGACCCATATCCGGGCCCGCTGTTTGATTACGCGTCCCTCCCGCAGCCGAGTTTCCTGCCGTAGGGTCCATAGGACACCCCTTCGTCCACTCCGTAAACAGCGACGCGTCCCGCGTATTTCGATCAGCGACCAGGGCGTCCGGGAGGGCCGGACGGCCACTCCAGCCGAGCCACGGTCGGCAACCTGCTTTGAGGACACATCCGGCCCTCCCCGGCCCCCGAAGAACTTACGGAGCTGATTTGGTGCGAGTGATCATGGCCCAGTCTTGGGCCGTGATCTTCGAGGCTCGCGCCAGATTGGCCGCCTAAGACGTCATCTCATTTGGTGAGTCTGCGGTAGCAGATGAGGGTGCAGGCGATGCTGGTGAAAGCCAGGAAGTGCTCGGCTTTGCGCTCGTAGC
>NZ_JBSGDB010000530.1:0-5666 GCF_053602155.1 Streptomyces sp. NPDC004561 | reverse complement strand
ATTGCGAGGGGCCGTAGCCTGCCCGGGTCACGGCAACTCCGAACGTACCGTCATCTCGCCACCGGTCGGCCCTGGCGGCATTGCTGCATCTCCCGCTGGCCGACGGGCCGGTGACGGAGGGGCGGCGGAGACTCAGGCTGTTCGCGGGGCGGGGGCTCCGGGCGCTGGAGGTTCGAGCCGGGCGATGAGGGTACGAACGACCCGCTGGAGTTCCTCGTCGTGGTCGACGCTCTTGAACCTGCCGCCGCGTCGGGGCAGAGCCAGTTGCTCGCGGAGCAGGGGCAGGGCAGGTGCCGCGAGGGGGCCCATGCGGTCCAGGCAGGCCACGACGTGGTTCGCCGTCGCGGGGTTCCTGGCCATGGCCTGCAGCAGGGCGTCCAGGACGGCCGGTGCCTCGGCCTCGCCGCCGATCTCCCAGAGCGCGGCCGCGCAGTGCACCCGAACCCATTCGTAGTCGTGCGTCAGGAGGTCCCGCAGGCGCGGCAGGGCGACGGAGGCGGGCGGGCCAATCTCGCCGAGCAGATCAGCCCCGTCACTGATCCGGAAGGTGATGCGGTCGTCGAGGAGGCCCGAGCAGGAGCGGCATGACCTCGGACAGGTCACCCCCGACGGCCCACAACGCGGTGATGGCGGCAGGTCGTACGTGGGCGGCGGTGGCGGTGGTCAGCGACCGGATCGTGTCTCGTGCGCCGGCCGCCGCCGGGCCGAACGCCGCCAGTGTCTTCAGGGCCGATCGCGTGACGCGGTCCTGCTCATGGCGTACCGCGGTGCCGAGCGTGTCCACAACCGCAGGAACCGGAGCCGGGTCCCCCAGCGCGGCCAGGGCGGAGAGGACCGCATTGGCGCTCATCTCGGTCCACTGCTGGGAGAGGTCGATCCGGCGCAGGTGGTCGCAGAGCCGGGGCACCAACTCGTCGGCCCCCTGCGGCAGATGTCCTGCGACCTGGATCGCGCGCCAGGCGTCGATGTCGCTGTCCAGCGCGGCGAGCAGCGCGGTCGCGGCTCCCAGGGCGCGCCGGTCCGGCGGGCCGTACGCCAGGGCGTGCCAGGCGGCGATGACCAGCAGCCCGCACAGCACGAAGGCCTGCCGGTAGGGGCTGCCCTGCGGGGTGGCGAAGGCGTGCCACACCAGGTGGGTGGGCGCCCACTGCAGGGACAGGGTCACGGCGAGGACCAGCGCCGTCCAGCCCGCGCGGACGCGGGCCGGGACCGCGCGGTGGAAGGGCAGGGCCAGGGCGAGCAGCAGGGCCGTGCTGCCCACGTAGAGGGCCGGGGAGCCGAAGCCGTACGTCGTCGGCAGCAGCCGGGCCAGCAGGTCCTCGCTGGATACGGGGCTGAACTGCCGTACACGGCCCGGGTAGGCGTGCCGGGTGCCGAAGTAGACGACCGCCACCAGCGGGGCCGCGAGGCCCACGCCGAGGGCGGTGGTGAGCGCGGCGCGCCCGGCGGCCGCGAGCGCCTGTCTGCGGGGCGGGCGGGCGAGCAGCAGGCGGAGCAGCAGGACCAGGCCGGCGCCGAGGGTCGCCATGTAGGCGGTGTAGAAGTTGGCGGTCCAGGCGAGGGCGACGATCAGGACGCCGGGGAGCCGGTGCCGGCCGGCGAGGGCCCACTCGCCCACGAGGCACAGCAGGGGCAGGGCGATCAGGCCGTCGAGCCACATCGGGTTGTAGTCGGCGTCGGCGACGGTCCAGCCGCACAGCGCGTACGACGCGCCGAGCAGTCCCGCCGCCCACCAGCGGCCGGGGCGCAGGGTGAGCAGCAGGCAGGCCATGGCGGCCGCCGCGGCGGCGATCTTCACAAGGGTGATCACGTACACCGCGAGGTCGATCTCGTCCCTGGGGAAGAGGGCGACGAGCGGCGCGAAGGGGCTGCCGAGGTAGGTGCCGAGGTCTGGCAGGAAGCTGGAGCCGTAGCCGGACTGCCAGTTGACGAGGAGGCCGCCGTCGGCCCTGCCGTGCAGCAGGTCCCAGAGGTGGGCGTGGAAGGGCACGTACTGGTTGCCCAGGTCGTTGACGCTGCGGGTGCGGGGGCCGAAGGGGTAGCTGCGGGCCAGGACGTCACCGGCGCACAGGGCCGTGGTCGTGACGGCCGCCGCGAGCAGCGCGGCGGCCCGGCGTGCCGCACCGGGCGGGGTCGAGCGGTCCATTTATCGGAAAGCCCCCAGCGAATTCACCGTCGATTTCGCCGACTTAGACGGGACAGGCTTCCGATTGGTTGTGCGCTCACCGAAAAATGACGCGGTTCATTACCGACGGGGCGCGGAATTGTAAATTTCGCGACCACCGGGGAAACCGCGGCTTTCCGGAAAGTTGTTTCAAGATGAATCGCCATTGCGGTGTGCCCGGGGACCGGCCTTGACCTGGAGTGCGCTCCAGGTCCTAGCGTTCCCGTCACCAGCAGCCCACGAACGGCAGCTCGCCCACAGGGCCGGCGACCGGGAACGGAAGACGCGACATGAACGAGAGCACCACCCGTGACGAGCGCTTCGCCCACGGCCTGGAGGTCCTGAAGAAGGTCGACGGCGAGGCCGGGCAGCGGGTCGTGGACTCGCTCGAGGACGTCAGCCCCGAGCTGGGGCACCAGATCGTCGCCTGGGCGTTCGGCGAGATCTACGACCGGCCGGCCCTGGCCCCGCGCGACCGTCAACTGGTCACGCTGGGCATGCTCACCGCGCTCGGCGGCTGCGAGGCGCAGCTGGACGTGCATGTGAACGCGGCCCTGAACGTGGGACTCACCCCGGAGCAGATCACCGAGGCGCTGCTGCACTCCGCGGTGTACTGCGGCATACCCAGGGCGCTGAACGCCACCTTCGCCGCGAAGAAGGTCTTCGCCGAGCGTGGGCTGCTGCCGCTGGGCCAGCAGCCCACGGCCGGGGCGCCCGCCTCCGCCTGATCCTCGGGAAGGCGAGGGAGGTCGCCCCGAAGACGACGAGGAAGCCCTCCGACGTGGAACGGCAGGATAGAGAGGGAGAAGAGGTACCAGCACGTCGATGGGGCGGGCGGAGAGGAGGGCCGATGGGCGAGGACTGCCTGCCGGTGGCCGACGTACTGGCGTATCTGGCCGGGCGCTGGCGCGTGGAGCGGGACGTACGGGATCTGGCGAGCGGCGACCGGGGGCGCTTCGAGGGCGTCACCGTGTTCGGCGCGCTGCCGGACGGCGGGCTGCTGCACGAGGAGTCCGGCGTCTTCACGTGGCACGGGGTGGCGCGGCCCGCGACGCGGACGCTGCGGTTCCTGCCGGGGGACGCGCCGGGCACGGCGGACGTGCGGTTCGCCGACGGCCGGCCCTTCCACACGCTCGATCTCACCTCGGGGCGGTACGTCGCCGACCACCCGTGCGCGGCCGACCTCTACCGGGGCGAGTTCACCGTCCGGGACGCCGGCCACTGGCGCTCGGTGTGGCGGGTGGGCGGCCCGGCGAAGGATCTCGTGCTGACGACCGACTACGTGCGCGAGCGCTGACCGGGGACGCCGTCGAGGCGGAGGTTCCAGCGGCCCCCGCGGCCCGTGACGGTGGTCGAGGACAACGGGCGGACGTCGATGTTCCAGTAGCTCGCGGGAGGCGCCTTCAGGGCGTAGACCAGGGCGGCCCGGATCACGGAGGGCTCGGCGACCGCGACGATCCGGCCGCCGTCACCAATCGGCCGGGTGTCGAGCCAGCCGCCGACCCGGGAGATGAAGGCGAGCAGGGACTCACCGCCGTGCGGGGTGGCGCGCGGGTGCGCTAGCCAGGTGTCCACGGCCTCCGGCTCCCGGGCCATCGCCTCGCCCAGGGTCAGACCGCGCCAGCGGCCCATGTCGCAGTCCCGCAGCGCGAGCTGCACCAGCGGGGCGTACCCCAGCGCGTCGCCGGTGGCGCGGCTTCGCGGGGTCGGCGAGCAGTAGCGCAGGTCGGCCCCCGCGAGCGGCAGCAGCTCCCCGGCCGCGCACTGCACCTCGTCCCAGCCGGCCTGGTCCAGTGGCCGGTCGTCCTCGAAGCGCTCCGCGAGCAGGGGGCGCTGCGCGCGGCCGCGACGAACGTCACCCTCAGTGGCATGCGGTGATGGTGTGCCGCCCGTGTGCCCAGGTCAAGGGGTACCGGCTGTGAGCTACCGGGGGTACACGGCCGCTCACGGATGCGGGGGTACCCATTCCGCTTGTGAGCAGGCAGGACGCTGTCGGTGGGCCCTGGCATGCTGCCGCCCATGACCGAGATCACGACGGCCGCCGACTACGGTTGGCTCAACGAGCGGTACAAGGACCTCCTGGAGGCCTACTGCCTCACGCTGGTACGGGGGATCGCGCCCGGCGAGTTGCTCCGGGAGCTCGGCGCGGAGCCCGACGAGACGGTGACCGGCGTGGCGGAGCTGTCCGAGCCGTCGTACGACGCGTGGGACGACGACGAGATGCTCGTCGGTGTCGCCGCGGTCGGCGACTGGACCCTGATGGTCGAGTACAACTGCTATGTGGGCAGCACCGCGCAGGTCATGCTGCCGCTCTCCCGGGGCCGCACGGTGGTGTCGCACTTCCGCAACGTCAACGCGGTCGACCACTTCCACTGGTTCGAGGACGGCACCGAGCGCCTGCACTTCGAGCCGCTGTTCCCGGCACAGCGGCACGGCAGCGAGCCGGACGCCCTCGTCGCCGAGATGCGGGAGGCTGGCTTCGACCTGAGGGCGGAGGACGAGCGGGACATCACCGGGCACACCGCGGCCGCCTTCGCGCTCGCCCAGCGGATCACCGGCGTCCGCCTGACGCCGGAGCTGTTCGAGTCGCTGGAGTTCACCTGCGCCCTGGTGACCCGGCCTTAGAGCACCTCGTCGCAGGCCGCCCGCAGCCGGCGTACGCCCTCGGCGATCTCCCCGGTGCCGGCGACCGCCGCGAAGCTCAGGCGCAGGTGGGCGGCCGGGGGCTCGGCGCTGAAGTAGGGGCGGCCGGGGGTCAGCGCGACTCCCGCGCGCAGGGCGGCGGCGGTCAGGGCCGGCTCCTCGGCGCCGTCGGGCAGGCGGAGCCAGAGGTGGTAGCCGCCGGACGGGATGTGCGGCAGCGCCAGTTCGGGCAGGTGCCGGGCGAGCGCGGCCGTCATGGCGTCGCGGCGGTCGCGCAACTCGGTGGAGATGGCCCGCAGATGGCGGGGCCAGGCCGGGGAGCCGACGAGTTCCAGCGCGGCCTCCTGCAACGGCCGGGGGACGAAGAAGCTGTCCACCACCTGGATGGCGCGCAGACGCTCCAGCACCGGTCCGTGCGCGGCCAGGGCGCTCACCCGGAAGCTGGGTGAGGTCGCCTTGGTCAGCGAGCCGACGTGCACGACCACGCCGTCCGGGTCGTCGGCGGCCAGCGGGCGGGGCAGCGGGCCCGCGTCGGCGTGCACCAGGCGCCGTACGAAGTCGTCCTCGACGACGAAGGCGCCGGCCTCGCGGGCGATGCGCAGCACCTCGGCGCGCCGCTCCGGGGCCAGCACGGCGCCGGTGGGGTTCTGGAACAGCGGCTGGCAGACGAACACCCGGGCGCCGGTGACCTGGAAGGCGTCCGCGAGCAGGCCGGGGCGGACCCCGTCGGGATCCACCGGGACCGGGACCGGGCGCAGGCCGGCCGCGCGGGCGAGCGCCAGCAGGCGCCCGGCGCCGATGGTGCGTCAGCTCCTGTGCCACCGCTGGGAGATGGCCCGCACCCTGGACGACTGCCCGG
>NZ_JBSGDB010000529.1:0-5673 GCF_053602155.1 Streptomyces sp. NPDC004561 | reverse complement strand
TGCCTCGCGCACGCCGCCTGCCCCATCCTCGCCCTGGTCAACGTCGGCGTCCAGGACATCCCGGTCCTGTCCTCGCCGCAGAACCAGCAGTGCACGGAGAACTCGACCCAGGCCAAGGGCGACGAGCCGCTCTCGCACGTCGTGGACGACATCTCGGCCCTGTCGGGCAACGGCGCCACCGGCAGCTGAGCAGTCACACTCCGCGGCGGCGGGTCACCGGTTCCCGGTGGCCCGCCGTTTCGCCGTCTACCTCCGGTACAGCGCCTCGATCTGCTCGGCGTACGCCTCCGTCACCGCGTGCCGCCTGACCTTCAGCGAGGGCGTCAGCAGCCCGTTGTCCTCGGTGAACTCCCCCTCGACCAGGGCGAAGGCGCGGATCGACTCGGCTCGAGAGACGGCCGCGTTGGCGTGGTCGACCGCCTTCTGCACCTCGGCGCGCAGCCGTTCGTCGCGGACCAGGTCGGCGAGCGGGGTGTCGGCCGGCAGCTTGCGCACCGCCAGCCAGTGGGCGACCGCCTCCGCGTCCAGGGTGATCAGCGCGGCGACGAAGGGCCGGTTGTCGCCGACGACCACGCACTGGCCGACGGGCGCGCGGCTGCGCAGCCGGTCCTCCAGGACGGCGGGCGAGACGTTCTTGCCGCCGGAGGTGACGAGGATGTCCTTCTTGCGGCCGGTGATGGTGAGGTAGCCGTCCTCGTCCAGGGACCCCAGGTCGCCGGTGGCGAACCAGTCCTCGCGCAGCACCGCCTCCGTGGCCCGCTCGTTGTTCCAGTACGAGCCGAAGACCACCCCGCCGCTGATCAGCACCTCGCCGTCGTCCGCGATGCGCACCGACACGCCCGGGACGGGCAGGCCGACCGTGCCGGGGCGGGGGGCGAGCGGGGGCACGATGGTGGCGGCCGCGGTGGTCTCGGTGAGTCCGTAGCCCTCGTAGACGACGATCCCGGCCGCGTGGAAGAACAGGTTGAGGTCGCGGTCCAGCGGGGAGCCGCCGCTGACGGCGTAGCGCATCCGGCCGCCCAGTTCCTTGCGGATACGGCGGTAGACCAGCACGTCGTACAGGGCCCAGGCGGCGTACAGGCCGGGGCCGGGGCCCTTGCCGGCGCCGAGGAACTTCCGCAGATGCGCCTCGCCGAAGCGGACGGCGACCCGCTCGGCGCGGTCGAAGGAGCCGGCGCGGCCGATCTTCTCGGCGGTGGCGCGTCCGGTGTCGTGGATCTTCTCGAAGAGGTACGGCACCCCGACGAGGAAGGTGGGCCGGAACTCCTTGAGCGCGGGGCGCAGTTCGTCGGGCTTGACGCTCGGGAAGTGGCCGATCTCGATGCGGGCCATGAGGCAGGCGAGCTGCAGGGTGCGGCCGAGGATATGGGCGAGCGGCAGGAACAGCAGGGTGGAGGCGGTCCGGCCGGTGACGGCGCGGAACACCGGGTGCAGCAGCTCGACGGTGTTGGCGGCCTCGGCGTGCAGGTTGGCGTGGGTGAGGACACAGCCCTTGGGCCGGCCGGTGGTGCCGGAGGTGTAGCAGAGGGTGGCGATGGTGTCGGGGGTCAACGCGGCGCGCCTCTTGGCGAGTTCGCCGTCGGGGACGTCCCTGCCGAGGGCGGCGAGGTCGTCGAGGGCGTGCGCGTCGAGCTGCCACAGGCGCGGGGGCCGGGGGTGTGTGGCGGTCGCGGTGGTGACGGTGGCCGCGTTCCCGGCGGTCTCGGTGACGGCGAACCGTGCGCCGGAGTCGCGGACGATCCACTCCACCTGCTCGGCGGAGGAGGTGGGGTAGACCGGCACGGACTGGCCGCCGGCCGCCCAGATCGCGAAGTCCAGGACGGTCCACTCGTAGCGGGTGCGGGACATCACCGCCACCCGGCCGCCCGGTTCCAGTCCGGCGGCGATCAACCCCTTGGCGACGGCGGCGACTTCGGCGGCGAAGCCTGCCGCCGTCACCGGGCGCCAGTCGGCCCGCTCGCGGCGGCGCAGCAGCACCGCGTCCGGCGCCTCGGCGGCGTGGGCGAACGGCAGGTCGGCCATCGAGCCGCTGCCGAGCGGGGGCGCCAGGGGCGCCGTACGCACCTCGCGCACGGTGCCGGTGGCGTCCCTGACGATCTCCACCGGGGTCCGGGCCGCCAGGTCGGTGCGCTGCCGTGCCCGTTTCAGTTCCCTGCGTACGCCCATGACGGCTCCCGCTCGCGGCTCACTGCTGCAAGGTCCTTACCCAGGAGTCAACTTACTCGTAAGTAAGGAAAGGTCAATGGGGCGCCCGGGATCGGGGGCCGCCGGTCTAGGAGACGATGTCCTTGCGGGCGAACCCCCTGAAGGCCAGGGCGAACAGCACGAGGGCGTAGGTGACGGAGAGCGCGGTGCCCTGGATCATGCCGGACCACTCGGGGTGCGGCTGGACGGCGTCGGCCCACGCGAACTGCCAGTGCGCGGGCAGGAAGTCGCGCCAGCGGCCGAGGGCGGTGACCGCGTCCAGGACGTTGCCGACGATGGTCAGGCCGACCGCGCCGCCGACCGCGCCGAGCGGGGCGTCGGTCTTGGTCGACAGCCAGAACGCGAGCCCGGCGGTGACCAGTTGGGACACGAAGATGTACGCCACGGTCACCACGAGCCGCTGCACCGCGGTGCCGGTGTCCAGCGCGCCGCCGGTGGGGATCTGCAGCGGGCCCCAGCCGTAGGCCGCGGTGCCGACCGCGAGGGCCACGACGGGCAGCAGCACCATCGCGGCCAGGCTGAGCCCCAGGGCCACGACGAGCTTGGACCACAGCAGCCGGGCCCGGGGCACGGGCGCGGCGAGCAGATAGCGCAGGGAGGACCAGCTCGCCTCGGAGGCCACGGTGTCCCCGCAGAACAGGGCGACCGGGACGACCAGCAGGAAGCCGGCCGAGACGAAGAGGTTCACCGCGGCGAAGTTGGCGCCGGAGGCGGTCGCCGTGTTCATCAGGGTGATCCGGCCGTCCCGGCCGGACGGGTCGCCGCCGATGGCGAAGGCGATCGCCAGGACGAACGGCAGCGCGGCGAGGATCGCGCCCATCACCAGGGTGCGGCGCCGCTTGAGCTGGCGGACCAGCTCCACCCGCAGGGGCAGGGTGTGCCCCGTCCGGTAGCCGGAGGCGACCTCGGTGAGCGTGCTCATGCGGAACCTCCGATCAGGGTGAGGAAGGCGTCTTCCAGACGGCGGTGCGGGCCGACCGAGGCGACCGGCACCTCGAGGCGCACCAGATCCACGACCAGCCGCTCCGCCGTGCCGCCCGCTTCGAGCCGGATCAGCAGCCCGTCGTCGGTGCGCACGGCGGAGGCGACGCCGGGCAGCGCGGTCACCTTCTCCACGAGCGGCTCCTCCACGGGTGTGGCGGTGCCGACGAGGAGGGTGTCGCCGGAGCCGATGATCTCCCGGACGGGACCGGCCTGGACGAGCCGGCCGCGGTCCATCACCACCAGGTGGGTGCAGGACTGCTCAACCTCGGCGAGGAGATGGCTGGAGACGATCACCGTGCGCCCGCCGGCCGCGTAGCGGATCATCACCTCGCGCATCTCGCGGATCTGGGGCGGGTCGAGGCCGTTGGTGGGCTCGTCCAGGATGAGCAGGTCCGGCATCCCGAGCATGGCCTGGGCGATGGCGAGGCGCTGGCGCATGCCCTGGGAGTACGTGCGCACCGCGCGGGCGAGCGCGTCGCCCAGCCCGGCGATGCGCAGGGCCTCGTCCAGGTGCGCGTCCTCCTGCGGGCGGCCGGTGGCCCGCCAGTACAGCTCCAGGTTCTCCCGGCCGGACAGGTGGGGCAGGAAGCCCGCGCCCTCCACGAACGCGCCGACCCGGGACAGCACCGGGGCGCCGGGCCGGACGGCGTGTCCGAAGACGCGGATCTCGCCGTCGTCCGGGGTGATCAGGCCCATCAGCATGCGCAGGGTGGTGGTCTTGCCCGCGCCGTTCGGCCCGAGCAGGCCGAGGACCTGGCCCTTCTCGACGCGGAAGGACAGCTCGCGCACCGCGTACCGGTCGCTGGACCTGGCGTACCGCTTGCTCAGGTCGCCGATGACGAGCGGGACGTCGGCCAGGCCGGGATCGGGGGCCGGGCCGGCCGTACGGCGGCGGCCGGTCAGCAGCAGGGCGAGGGCGGCCACCACGCCGGCCAGGGGCAGCCACCACACCCAGGCGGGCAGGGGCGCCGCGGCGGTGGTGACGGCGGGGGCCGTCGGCACGCTCAGGCCGCCGTGGAGGGAGACCGTGTAGGTGGCCGGGGCGGCCGGTGAGGCGTAGCCGAGGTCGGTGGAGGCGAGGACCAGGCGGAGCCGGTGGCCCTTCTGCACCTCGTGGTCGATCGCCGGGAGGGTGACCGTGACGTCCTTGCCCGCCCGGGCGCCGGTCACCCGGAAGGGGGCGACCAGCTGGGAGGGCAGCACCTGCTGGGTGCCGCCGGGGCCGACGTCGTAGACCTTGCCGAACAGGACGGCGTCGTCGCTGGTCGAGGTGAGGTGGATCCGGGCGGTCGGGGCGCCGGTGATCTGCAGGTCGCGAGTGAGCGGCGCCGAGTCGAACCGCGCGTACTGGCCGGGGAAGTCGAGGGAGACGCCGACGCCGAGCGAGGACAGCTGGGCGAGGCCGCCGGAGCCGCCGAGGCCGGGCAGCGCGGAGACGCCGGGCGGGCTGGCGCCGGCCGGGTTGGCGATGCGCTGCGCGCCGCCGGTGAGGGCGACGTCGCGCCGGTGGTCGGACAGGCCGGGTTAGGCGCCCGCGCTCGCGCCGCGCAGCTGGGCGGTGCCGTCGGTGGAGTTGACGCCTCCGGTGCGGGTGATCCGGAAGGCGGGTCCGGTGCCGGTGCTCCTGTCGCCCTTCAGATACCGGTCGAACCACGTGCGCACGCGTGCCTGGACCCGGCCGGTCTCCATGTCGCCGCCGTCGTGTCCGCCCGCGATCCAGTCGACGTCCACCGGGGCGCCGTTGGCGCGGATCGCCCGCTCGGCCGCGTCGGCCTGGCCGAGCGGGAACAGCGAGTCGGTCTGGCCCTGGAGCAGCAGGGTGGGCACCTTGATGCGGGTGCCGACGGCGGACGGCGAGCGCTCCTCCAGGAGCCTGCGGGCGGCCGCGTCGGGGGTGCCGGACTCGGCGACCCGGTCGTACATCCGGCACAGCTCGGGCTCGAAGCGGGCGCAGCCGCCGCCGGTGTTGAAGAAGATGCCGGCCCACAGCTTCTTGAACACGCCGTCCGGGAACAGGGCGTCCGCGAGGTTCCAGTAGGTGATGGCCGGGGCGATGGCGTCCACCCGGTGGTCGTAGCCCGCGGCGAGCAGGGAGATCGCGCCGCCGTAGGAGCCGCCGGCCACGCCCACGCGCGGGTCGCCGGGCCGGTCGAGCCGCACCTGGGGCTGCCTCGCCAGCCAGTCGATGAGCCGGGAGACGTCGGCGACCTCGTACCTCGGGTCGTTGAGGCCGATCTCGCCGGTGGACCTCCCGAAGCCGCGCGCGGACCAGGTCAGGACCGCGTACCCGTCCCGGGCGAGGTCCTCGGCCTGCTGCCGCATGTCGTTCTTGGTGCCGCCGAAGCCGTGCGCGAGCAGCACGGCGGGGCGGCGGCCGGCGGCGCCGGAGGTGAAGTACGAGGTGTCGAGGCGGACGCCGTCGGCCATGGTCATCACCCGGTCGGTGCGGTGCACCGGAGGCGCGCCGCCGGGGGCGGGGGGCGG
>NZ_JBSGDB010000528.1:0-5686 GCF_053602155.1 Streptomyces sp. NPDC004561 | reverse complement strand
GCCCTCGGCGCCGGGAGAGTGCGCGTGCCGTGGGCTCCGGAGATGCCGACGAGGCGGGCGTGCGCGGGTCCGGACCGCTTCCGGACGGTCCGGTGGGCGTGTGATCTTCGTCGGGGTGGTGGCAGCTCTACCCGATCGGGCGGTAGGTCTGATGGTGTGTGCATCGCGACGGACGCTTACGATCCGTGCCCGTGACCCATGTCCCCGCAGATCTGATCGCGCTGGAGCGCGCCGCCGAGATGGAGCGTGCCCGCCTGGCAGGGCTGTCCGGCGAGGAGTACGACGCGCAGCGGCGACGCTGGCACGAGGCGTCGCAGGCAGCTCAGGCCGCGATCACCGCTCACGCCGAGGAGACCGGCCGGAACCGCCACGAGCTGGAGCAGCTGGTGAAGGAGGCGGTACGGCGCTCCGAGGAGGACCCGGCCGAGTAAGCCCACCCGCCGGGTGCCGGACACTCGCCCCGGTCGCCAGTGCTGCGACCGAAAAGGTTCGCCGGCTCGCGACGCCCGGCACGGCTCCCCCAGCCTTCGGCCGGGGGTACCCCACGCCGCGTTGTCGCATCACCCGAGTACATCCAGTACGCGGGCCATGCTCCGCCTTGCGATGCTCCCCCACTGCCCGAAGGGCGTGGGAGGTGCCCCCAGCACCGGACGCCGCGAGCTTTCCGGCAAACCTTCCCGGTCACAGCACTAGGAGCGGGTCGCGGGGACCGCCATCTCCCCCAGCTCGGACCAGCCGTCCTGCGGGACCGTCACGTTGACGATCCTGGGGGTTTCGGCGAGATAGGACGGCAGGGTCTCGCACGCCGTGGCGAAGTGCTTGGAGCCGACGTGCGCGGCGCCGGCGTCTTCGTCGCGGAACGCTTCGGTCAGCACGTACTCGTGCGGGTCCTCGACGCTGCGCGACCAGTCGAACCAGAGACATCCGGGCTCGTTGCGCGTGGCCTGGGTGAACTCCCGGGTGAGGTCGGGCCAGTTGTCGGCGTGCTCGGGAAGGACGCGGAACCGGGCGGTGATGAAGATCATGATCTTTCCTGGTGCGTCGTGGGTGACCGGCGGGGACGCAACGCCCCGCCGATTGGCTGTCGTTGCCGGTCAGGGAACGAGGATGGCCCGGCCGCGGACTCGTCCGGCGTCGAGGTCGTCGAGCGCGTCCTGGAACCGGTCGAGGGGGTACGAGGAGGTGTGCAGCCGCACCTTGCCCTGGGCGGCGAGCACCATCAGCTCGCACAGGTCGTTGTAGGAGCCGACGAGGTTGCCGATGAAGTTGATCTCGCTGGAGATGATGTCGATGGTGGGCACGTCGATGTTCTCGCCGTATCCGACCACGTGGTAGTCGCCCGCGCGCCGCAGCATGCGTACGCCGTCCCGGGTGGCGCCGCCCTCGCCGACGAAGTCGATCACGACCTCGGCCCCCTGACCGCCGGTCAGCTCCAGCACCCGCTCGACGTGCTCTCCGTCGGCGACGACGCCGTGGTCGGCGCCGATCGAGTCCGCCAGCTTCACCGCCTCGGTGTTGCGGTCGACGACGACGATCTCGGCGGCCGTCAGCGCCCGCAGCACCTGCACTCCGATGTGCCCGAGCCCGCCGGCGCCGATGACCACGCAACGGTCCCCGGGCCGCAGCTTGCGGGCCGCCTTCGCGACGGCGTGGTACGCGGTCAGGCCGGCGTCGGCCAGGGCCGCGACGTCGGCCGGCTCCAGGGATTCGTCGATGCGGACGACGCTGCGGGCGGACGTCTTGAGGTACTCGGCGTAGCCGCCGGCGGTGTCGATGCCGGGGAAGAGGCTCTGCTCGCAGTGGACGTCGTCCCCGGACCGGCAGGCCCGGCACAGTCCGCAGGTGATCAGGGGGTGGACGATGACCTTGTCGCCCTCGGACACGTTGGTGACGGCGCTGCCGACCGCGTGCACCCAGCCGGCGTTCTCGTGCCCGATCGTGTAGGGCAGCGTCACTCCGGACTTCTCCGCCCACTGCCCCTCGAGGATGTGCAGGTCGGTCCGGCACACCCCCGCCCCGCCGATCTTGACGATCACGTCGTACGGGCCGGTCACCGAGGGAACCGGTACGTCGGTCATCTCGGGGTCGCGGCCGTAGCCGACGACCTGGACAGCTTTCACTGTGGCTCCTTGCAGTGCGAGACGAGGGTGGTGTCTTCGGTCCGGGGAGACTGGTCGGGGGCGGAGTCCGGGTAGCGGGTGCGCAGCAGACCTCGGCAGAAGTGCGCGTTGCCGTCGATCGACCGCCGGACGGACCGGGCGAAGCGCAGCCGCAGCGGGATCTCGCCCGGCGCGTAGGGGCGTCCGTCGTCGTCGACGAGGACGGGGTCGGTCGGTGCCATGCCGAGCCCGAGCGCCTCGCGCCGGCGCAGCAGCGCGCGGGTCGCGTCCGTGTCGGGCAGGTCGCCGAGCACCACGTCGGCCAGTCCCTCCTCGGTCAGCGCGGGGTCCTGCCGCAGCAGCGTGGTCAGGGCCCGTTCCATCGCCGCGGTGTGGGCCTTGCGCCGGAAGATCAGCCGCAGTTCCTGGAGGTCCTTCTCCGCCTCGGCGCCGAAGGTGCCCCGGTAGCCGGCGTCGGCGGCCAGGCCGCGGTTGATCAGGTCGGAGTCGTGGTGGTCGTCGAGCAGGACGGTGACCGCCCCGGCGTCCGGCAGGGCGGACAGGGCGTCCTTGGCGTCGGAGGCCATCAGGTAGGCGAAGTTCGGGGCGCAGAAGGAGGTCGGGAGCCGCAGGTGCACCGTGAGCCGGTGGTCCGGGCCAGCTTCGACGGAGCGGACGAAGCCGAGATCGGTGATGGGTTCGTCCAGTTCGGGATCGTGTACGGCGTCCAGCGCCTGCCTGGCCCGCTGCTCCAGCGTGGCGGCGGGCATGTCACGCCTCGCTGGGCTGCGCGGCGACGGAGGCGGCTCCGGCCGGGCCCGCGGCCGAGGGGGTGCCCGCGGTCGTGGTCTCGCCCGCGGCCTCGGCGGGCACCGGGATGTCGTACAGGGCCGCCGCGTTCAGGCCGAGGATCTTCTTCTTCTGCGCCACGGTGAGCGCCCCGAGCTCGCCCTGCATGTCCTCGGGGATCTGGAAGTCGACGAACCGCTCGATCAGCCACCGGGGCGTCCACAGCGCGTAGTCGCTGCCGAAGAGGATGCGGTCCTCGTCCAGCCAGTACAGCAGTTCGCCGATGATCTGCGCCCAGTAGCGGGGCCGGGTGTGGATGAACGGAATCGCCACGGCGAGACCGGCGTAGACGTTGGGCTCCTGGGTGGCGATCCAGCAGAAGTCCTCCAGCCGGGGCAGACCGCAGTGCTCGACGACGAAGTTCAGGTCGGTGAAGTCCGAGGCCGCCGCGTCGACGTCGGCGACGTCGAACGCGTCGCGGTCCAGCGGCCGGATCGTCGGGCCCTTGTGGATGTGGATGTTCTTGATGCCCAGTTCCTGGCACGCCTCCAGGTAGCGGTAGCTCCACGGGTCGGTCAGCTTGTACCCGCGGGAGTCGCCCTGCCACTCGGCCGTGTACAGCTTGACGCCCTTGAGCTGGAAGCGTTCGGCGTCCCGGCGAAGCCGGTCGAGCCCCTTCTGCTCGAACCGGGGGTCCCAGCAGTGGTTGTAGGTCAGCTTGTCGGGGTGCTGCTGAGTCAGCGCGAAAGCTTCTTCTGTCTGCCCGAAGCCATTTCCGTAGAACGCCCCCAGATATGCGGGCTGGAATATCGCGTGGTCGACGTGCCCCTCGACGAAGAGGTCCTTCATCAGCCGCTCGCCGCCGTAGTAGAGGAACTCCTCGTACGACCAAAGCTCCGACTCGGGGCTGAGATTGCGGTGATAGTCGTAGAAGCAGTCGATAAACTGCTTTCCGTGGATGTTCAGCTGGTTCTCAGGACGCGCGTCCCACAGCGCGACGTGCGCATCCACAATGAAGTAGTTCTCGCCGTCCTTGTTGTACATGTCGGCCTCCGTCCCGGCGACGACCTCGTTTTCGGAATGCGACATTAGGCAGACTCGCGTCAGGCGGGCAGCCCCCTTATTGTCTCACTTTGAGACAAACGGGCAGGGTCGATCCGGGAGGCCGCCAGTAGCCTGGCAGCTAATCAGCGCACGGGGTCGTCGTGGAGGCCGCCAGTGGACCAGGACCGCAGCTCCCCGTTCCCGGCCGGGGACGAGGATGATTCCAGGAACGCAGTCCTGCTGCCGCCCCGGCTGCGGGCGTCGTGGCAGCGCAGCCGCCGGTACGGCCTCACCCCCGAGCACATGCAGCCGATGTTCACCGGCGCCGTGGACACCGACTGCCTGTTCTACGAGTGCGGTCTGGAGGTGCTGCGGGGGCTGCAGGCCACCCTCGCGAACGAGCCGGCCAGCATGATGCTCACCAGCAGCGACGGGCTGGTGCTGTGCCGGCTGTGCAGCGACTCCGCGGTCAATCGCTCGCTCGACCGGGTCAGCCTCGCCCCGGGCTTCTTCTTCACCGAGAGCACCGTCGGCACCAACGGAATGGGGCTCGCCCTCGCGGACCGCGCCCCCTCGCTCGTACGTGCCGAGGAGCACTACTGCACCAGCCTGCGCCGGTACACGTGCGCCGCGGTCCCGGTGCTCGACCCGGTCACCCACGAGTTGGCGGGCAGCATCAACCTCACGACCTGGTCCGAGGCGCCCTCCACGCTTCTGCTGGCGCTGGCGCAGGCAGCCGCCGGGAACACGGCGGCCCTGATGCTGGCGCGCACGGCCGGAAGGAAGCCGCGTCTCGCCCCTCGGGGTGAGGTGTTCCAGGCGCTCGCGGGCTGTGTGCAGAGCGTGGAGGACCTCCCTCCCCTGTCCTCGCGCTGGGCCGAAGCCGTCAGCGAGGCCCACGCCGCCATGTCCCAGGGCCACCTGGTCGCCGTGGTGGGCGAGGCGGGCTCGGGCAAGGCGCTCCTGGCGTCCGTGGCACGACGGCGGATCAGGCCCAGGGAACGCATCCTGTGCGCCCGGCCGCCGCTGGGCGACGACATCGGCGCCTGGATGACGCTGTGGACCCCGGAGCTGGCCAAGGACGACACGTGCGTCATCGCGGCCGACGTGAACACACTGCCCGCCTGGGCGGCCGAGGACCTGGCGCGATGCCTCACCGAAAGTCCGCGGAACCCCGTTGCCGCGGGAGCCGGGCGGCTGTGCCCGTGCGTCCTCACGGCGGAGGACTACTCCGGCATCCCGGAGGTGCTGCGCACGCTCGTCGGGGGTGTGGTCGAAGGGCCCACTCTGCGGTCGCGCCCGCAGGACGTCATGCCGCTCGCGCACCACTTCGCCCACCAGTACCGCGGGCGCCCTGTCACGTTCTCACCGGCGGCGGCACAGGCACTCACGAACTACGACTGGCCGCAGAACACCCGGCAGTTGCGGCGCATCGTGCGTGACGCCGCGTCCCGCACCGATGTGGTGGACCTCAGGCACCTGCCCGGAAAGATCTTCGCGGGTACGGCCCGGCGGCTCAGCCGTATGCAGGCCATCGAACGGGACGAGATCGTACGGTGCCTCACCGCCCCCGACATGTCGGTCGCCCGGGCGGCCGAGACCCTCGGCATGAGCCGGGCCACCATCTACCGCAAGATCGCCCAGTACGACATCGCCATACCCGCCCGCACCCCGCGGTCCGGCCGCTAGGGGGTGTCGTTTGGATCATCCGGCAAGCGCTGCTCCTCACGGCCGGCCTGATCCGAACGACACCC
>NZ_JBSGDB010000527.1:0-5690 GCF_053602155.1 Streptomyces sp. NPDC004561 | reverse complement strand
CCGGCCACCAGGGCGAGGACCTGCAGGCCGGCCGGGTAGCCGTAGATGGTCAGGTCGCCTGGGGAAGCCGGCGGCGGATGGGGGGAGCTCGCGGGGCGGGCCGGTGCCGGCGGGCCCGGCGTGACCCTTCCGCGGCAGCGGCGGTCGGGGTCCGGCGGGACCGGGCGTGGTCCCCGGCAGGAGTACCTCGACGCCTTCGGGGGCGGCGGCGAGGACCCTGAGGACGTCGACGTCTTCGCGCCGCGTGCGGGCGCGAAGCGCCGTCCCGAGGCGCAGCCGGACGAGGCGACGCCGACAAAGCCGGCGACGGCCTCCGGCGCGGACGGCGTCCAGGTGCCCGCGCAGCGCGGCGGCAAAGGGCGTGCCTTCACCGGCATCGCCGCGGCCGCCGTCACCACCGTGCTCGCGGTGGTCGTCGCCGGGCAGGTGGCCGCGGGCCGGGGCGGCGACGCCACACCCTCCTCCGCCACCGACCAGGCGCGGGACGCCCGGACGGCCGACCCGGGCGGCGCCTCCGCCCCGGCGGGCGCGCCGGCCCTGACGTACGAGCAGAAGATGGACGTGCGGTACCCGCTGAGCGCCACGCTGAAGGGCCCGGGGAAGTTCGAGACCGTCCCCGGCTCCGACAGGGCGCCCGGCACCGGGCAGAAGTACACGTACCGCGTGGACGTCGAGCAGGGACTCGGGCTGGACGGCGCGCTGTTCGCCGAGGCCGTGCAGAAGACGCTGAACGACGACCGCAGTTGGGGCCACGGCAGCACCCGTACCTTCGAGCGCGTCTCCTCCGGCAAGCCCGACTTCGTGATCACGCTGGCCAGCCCCGGCACCACCGCCCAGTGGTGTGCCAAGTCGGGCCTCGACACCACGGAGGACAACGTCTCGTGCGACTCGGCCGCCACCGAGCGGGTGATGATCAATGCGTACCGGTGGGCTCAGGGCAGCAGGACGTACGGTGACGAGATCCATGCGTACCGGCAGATGCTGATCAACCACGAGGTCGGCCACCGGCTCGGCCACGGCCATGTCACCTGCCAGAAGAACGGCGAACTGGCGCCGGTCATGCAGCAGCAGACCAAGTTCCTCGACCACGACGGGATCCACTGTCTGCCCAACCCGTGGCCCTACCCCAAGAGTTGACAGCCGCCACTTGTGTCACATTGACATGAGCAGCAAGGTCGTTCATATTTCTTGACCATGTGGTCCCGTCATGCCGTCTCCGACAACGCCGCCATCGAGCTGGCGCTGTTCGGTGTGACCGCACTCTGCGTGGCCGACATCCACTGTCGCTGACGCCGCCCTCTGGCGTTCGCGTCGCGACCTTTCTCCACCCTGTCACGGCGTTTTCGACGACCCGACGCCGGGGCCGACGTCTGTCCGCAGCCGTCTCACTCCTCGTCCATTTGTCTCGCTCTGCGAGAAGCCCCTGTTCAGGGTTAACCGAGAGGTCGTCATTCCGATGCGTCAAACGTCCGTCACAGCGCGCCGCGTGGCAGCGGCATCCGTCAGCCTGGTCGTGGCAGCGGGCGCCGCCGCCTGCGGCCCGAAGGACAACGATGCCAAGGGCTCCGGCGGCGGCTCCACGCCCCACAGGGGCGGCACGCTCACGGTCCTGAACTCCCAGCCGCAGACCGACTTCGACCCCGCGCGGCTGTACACGTCCGGCGGCGGAAACGTTCCCTCCCTCGTCTTCCGCACCCTCACCACCCGCAATCGGGCGAACGGCGCGGCCGGCGCCGAGGTCGTCCCCGACCTCGCCACCGACACCGGGCGTCCCAGCGAGAACGCGACCGTGTGGACGTACACCCTGAAGAAGGGCCTCACGTACGAGGACGGCACCCCGATCACCTCGGCCGACATCAAGTACGGCATCGAGCGCTCCTTCGCCCCCGAACTCTCCGGCGGCGCCCCCTACCTGCGTGACTGGCTGGCCGGCGCCGCCGACTACCAGGGGCCGTACAAGGACCGGAAGGGGCTCGCGGCGATCGAGACGCCCGACAGCCGCACCATCGTCTTCCACCTGGACAAGCCCGAGGGCGAGTTCCCCTACCTCGCCACGCAGACCCAGTTCGCGCCGGTCCCCAGGAGCAAGGACACGGGCACCAAGTACGAGGAGCACCCGGTCTCCTCCGGCCCCTACCGGGTCGTCAGGAACGAGAACGACGGCGAGCACCTGCTCCTGAAGCGCAACGCCCACTGGTCCGCGGCCACCGACGACCAGCGCAAGGCCTACCTGGACACCGTCGACGTCCGCTCCGGCCTGGACTCCTCCGTGATCAACCAGCGGCTGTCCGCGTCCCAGGGCGCGGACTCCGCCGCCGTCACCACGGACACCAACCTCGGCCCCGCCGAACTCGCCGAGGTGACCGGCGACAAGGCGCTGGCCGCGCGCGTGGGCACCGGCCACTTCGGCTACACCGACTACATCGCGTTCAACCCGACCGTGAAGCCGTTCGACGACCCCAAGGTGCGCGAGGCCGTCGCCTACGCCGTCGACCGCTCCTCGGTGGTCAACGCGGCCGGCGGCAGCGCCCTGGCCGAGCCCGCCACCACCTTCCTGCCCGACCAGAAGTCCTTCGGCCACACGCCGTACGACCCGTTCCCGGCGGGCGCGTCCGGCAACCCGGCGAAGGCGAAGGAACTGCTCGCCCGGGCCGGGTACAAGAACGGGCTCACCGTCACGCTGACCCACTCCAACGCCAAGGACTTCGAGACCAGCCCGGAGATCGCCACCGCCGTCCAGGACGCGCTGAAGAAGGCCGGCATCACGGTCAGGCTGCAGGGCCTGGAGGACAACGACTACCGGGACAAGATCCACGGCGTGAGGACCGAGCCCGGGTTCTTCCTCGCCCACTGGGGTGCCGACTGGCCCTCCGGCGGGCCCTTCCTCGCCCCGATCTTCGACGGACGGCAGATCGTCAAGGACGGCGCGAACTTCAACACGGGCCTGCTGAACGACAAGTCGGTCAATGACGAGATTGACGCGATCAACAAGTTGACCGACCTTGACGCCGCCGCCAGGCGATGGGGCGCACTGGACGAGAAGATCGGCGGCAAGGCCCTCGTCGTGCCGCTGTTCCACCCGGTCTACAAGCGCCTGTACGGCTCGGACGTCAGGAACATCGTCATCAGCGACTGGACCGGCGTGCTGGACATCTCCCAGGTCGCGGTGAAGTGACGACGTGAGCAGAGCACTTGTCGCCGTCGAGCCCGCCGGGGCGGACACGTCCGTCCCGGCGGCCTCGGGGGCCCGTCAGTTCTGGCGGCGGCTGCGGGCACACCGCGCCGCCCTGGTCGCCGCGGCCGTCGTCGCGCTGCTCGTCCTGGTCGCCCTCGCCGCGCCCCTGCTCACCGCGCTAGAGGGCCAGGACCCCACCACGTACCACCCCGGCCTGATCGACTCCGTGCGCGGAGGAGTGCCCGTCGGCCCCCTCGGCGGCATCGGCGCCGGCCACTGGCTGGGCGTCGAACCGCAGACCGGCCGCGACCTGTTCGCCAGGCTCGTGTACGGGGCGCGGGTGTCCCTGGGGGTGGCCCTCGCGGCGACGGTGCTGCAGGTCGCCATCGGGGTCGCGGTCGGCGTGGCCTCGGCGCTCGGCGACCGATGGGTTGATCAACTGTTGAGCCGGGCCACGGACGTCATCGTCGCGATGCCGCTGATGATCATGTCGCTGGCGCTGCTCGCGATCGTGCCGTCGAGCTTCCCGCGGCCCGTCCTGGTCACCCTCGTCATCGGCCTGATCGCCTGGGGCAGCATCGCGAAGATCGTCCGGGCCCAGACGCTCTCCATGAAGGGGCTCGACCACGTGTCCGCCGCCCGGCTGAGCGGCTGGGGCGCCTGGCGGATCGCCCGCCGCGAGCTGCTGCCCGGACTCGCCGCGCCCGTCATCACCTACGCCGCGCTGCTGGTGCCCACGAACATCTCCGTCGAGGCGGCGCTGTCCTTCCTCGGCGTCGGCGTGAAGCCGCCCACCCCCTCCTGGGGACAGATGCTGACCGCCGCGGACGTCTGGTACCAGGCCGCGCCCCAGTACCTGCTGCTGCCGGCCGGCGCCCTGTTCGTCACCGTCCTCGCCCTCACCGTCCTCGGCGACGGCGTGCGCACCGCCCTCGACCCGCGAGCCGCCTCCCGCCTGCGCGTCGGCACCGGCCGCAAGGACTCCGCCGCGACCGGGAAGGAGGCGTCCGCATGAGCGGCTTCGGCGGCTTCCTGCTGCGCCGCGCGGTCGGCACCGCGGTCACCCTGCTCGCCATCTCGCTGGTCGTCTACGTCGTCTTCTACGCCACCCCCGGCAACGTCGCCCAGATCACCTGCGGCCCGCGCTGCTCACCGCAGCAGGTGCACCAGGTCGCCGAGCAGCTGAAGCTCGGGGAGCCCCTCCACCTGCGCTACTGGCACTTCCTGGAGGGTCTCCTCGCCGGGCGGGACTACTCCACGGGCACCTCGGTCGAGCACTGCGCCGCGCCCTGCCTGGGGCAGTCGTACCAGACCGGACGGCAGGTCCTGGACATCATCCTGGGCAGGCTGCCGGTCAGCCTGTCGCTCGTCCTCGGCGCCATGGTGCTCTGGCTCGTCCTCGGCGTCGGCACCGGTGTGCTGTCCGCGTGGCGACGTGGCCGCGTCTCCGAGCGCGTGCTGACCGCCGTCACCCTCGCCGGCACGGCCACGCCCGTCTTCGTCATCGGGCTCGTGCTGATGATCGTCGTCTGCGGCGAACTGCGGCTGCTGCCCTTCCCGCAGTACGTGAGCCTCTCCGAGGACCCCGAGCAGTGGGCGTGGAACCTGCTGCTGCCCTGGCTCTCGCTCGCCCTGATCGAGGCGGCCGCGTTCGCCCGCCTGACCCGCGCCGCGATGCTGGAGACGCTCGCCGAGGACCACATACGGACCTTTCGCGCGTACGGCGTTTCCGAGCGTTCCGTCGTCGGACGGCACGCCCTGCGGGGCGCCCTGGCGCCCGTGATCGCGCTGAACGCCAACAACGTCGGCTCGGCCGTCGGCGGCGCCGTTCTCACCGAGACCCTGTTCGGCCTGCCCGGCATCGGCCAGGAGCTGGTGCACGCCGTCACGGTCGTCGACCTGCCGGTGGTCGTCGGCATGGTCCTGGTCATCGGTTTCTTCGTGGTCCTCGCCAACGCCGTCGCGGACGTGCTGTACGCGGTGGCCGACCGACGGGTGGTACTCGCATGAGCCTGGTGGAAGTCATGGACCTGACCGTCGAGTTCGGCTCCCTGCGGGCCGTCGACGGGCTCTCCTTCAGCCTGGCGAAGGGCGCGGCCCTCGCCCTGGTCGGCGAGTCCGGCTCCGGCAAGTCCACCGTGGCGGGCGCCCTGCTGGGCCTGCACCGGGGCACCGGGGCCCGGGTCGGCGGCTCGGTCCACGTCGCCGGCACCGACGTGCAGCGGGCCACCGACGGGGAACTGCGGCGGCTGCGCGGCGCGAAGGCCGCCATGGTCTTCCAGGACCCGCTGTCCTCGCTCGACCCCTACTACGCGATCGGCGACCAGATCGCCGAGGTCCACCGCGTGCACGCGCGCGTGTCACGGCGCGCCGCACGCGCGCGTGCCGTCGACGTGCTCGACCGGGTCGGCATCCCGGATGTGCAGGACTGGCTCCATCCGTACGAGCGGTTCTGGCGCGAGCGACTGAAGGGCCTCGGCGGCCTCCTCGACCGCATGCCCGACGATGGAACGTC
>NZ_JBSGDB010000526.1:0-5710 GCF_053602155.1 Streptomyces sp. NPDC004561 | reverse complement strand
GGCCAGACTCACTGTTCGCCGACCGCGGCTACGACCACGACATCTACCGCGACCAGGTCCGCGCACGCGGGATCGTCCTGCTGGCCCTCGCCGGGCTCTTCGGCTGTGGCGCCGTCGTGGCCAGGGTGACCGCGCGGAGCTGGTGGTTCAGCGGCCTGCGGCAGCTCGCGCTGGGTGGCGCGGCGGCCGGTGTGACGTACGCCCTGGGCATCCTGTTCGGGACGGCCGTAGGATAGCGACGCCGGTACTTATGCGACGGGCCGCATAAATAGCCGTTACTCGCTGGTTTCGAATGCGTGACCACCGGGCATGAGCCGTAAGCACCGCGGGCAATGACGCCTGCCGCAACCCGCGGGGTGGGCCGACGACGCTCCCCCCGCCCCCCAAGGGCCGACGGCCATGGATCCGACCGATCCTGTCCGCAGCGGTCCTCCTCACACGTTCGCCGCCACCGTGCGGCACCCCCCGCCGCCCCGCGCGGCACCCCCGCCGCCACCGTGCGGCGGCTGCGCCACGGACCCCGTGGCGTCCGCATGTTGGAACGGACTATCCGGTTCCCGGGTACCGCCCCATCATGTAATCTGCACGAAATTTAGCCATCCTTTCGCAGAGGGCCAACGTCGTCCCTCGGCACCTGCCACATGCCATATGACGACGACGGGAGAGCCGATGCGTACACCGCGCCAGCCGTCCCAGCACTCCGCGAGCGGCCAGAACTGGTCGTTCATGGATGCTCGCCCTGCTGCACAGGGTATGTACGACCCCCGCAACGAACACGACGCCTGTGGCGTCGGTTTCGTCGCCACCCTTACCGGCGAGGCGTCGCACACGCTGGTCGAGCAGGCGCTCACCGTGCTGCGCAATCTGGAGCACCGCGGTGCCACCGGCTCCGAGCCGGACTCGGGCGACGGCGCCGGCCTGCTGTCGCAGGTGCCCGACGCGTTCTTCCGCGATGTGGCCGAATTCGACCTTCCCGCGGCTGGCTCGTATGCAGTAGGTATCGCCTTTCTTCCGGAGGACGGAACCGAGGCCGTCGTCTCACAGATCGAGACGATCGCGGCCGAAGAGGGCCTGACCGTCCTCGGCTGGCGCGAGGTCCCCGTGGCCCCCGAGCTGCTCGGCGCCACCGCCCGCTCCACCATGCCCGCCTTCCGGCAGATCTTCGTCGGTGGCGCCGGCGAGGGCATCGCGCTGGACCGCAGGGCGTTCGTGCTGCGCAAGCGTGCCGAGCGCGAGGCCGGCGTGTACTTCCCGTCGCTCTCCGCCCGCACGATCGTCTACAAGGGCATGCTGACCACCGGCCAGCTGGAGCCCTTCTTCCCGGACCTGTCCGACCGCCGCTTCGCCTCCGCGATCGCGCTCGTGCACTCCCGGTTCTCCACGAACACGTTCCCGTCGTGGCCGCTCGCGCACCCGTACCGCTTCGTCGCGCACAACGGTGAGATCAACACCGTCAAGGGCAACCGCAACTGGATGCGCGCCCGCGAGTCCCAGCTCGCCTCGGAGCTGTTCGGTCCGGACACGCAGGGCCTGGAGCGCATGTTCCCGGTCTGCACGCCGGACGCCTCCGACTCCGCCTCCTTCGACGAGGTCCTGGAGCTGCTGCACCTGGGCGGCCGTTCGCTGCCGCACTCCGTGCTGATGATGATCCCGGAGGCGTGGGAGAACCACGACTCCATGGACCCGGCCCGGCGCGCCTTCTACCAGTACCACTCCACGATGATGGAGCCCTGGGACGGCCCCGCCTGCGTCACCTTCACCGACGGCACCCAGGTCGGCGCCGTGCTCGACCGCAACGGCCTGCGCCCCGGCCGCTACTGGGTCACCGACGACGGCCTCGTCGTCCTCGGCTCCGAGGTCGGCGTCCTCGACGTCGACCCCGCCAAGGTCGTCCGCAAGGGCCGCCTCCAGCCCGGCCGGATGTTCCTCGTCGACACCGCCCAGCACCGCATCATCGAGGACGACGAGATCAAGGCGTCCCTCGCCGGCGAGCAGCCGTACGCCGATTGGCTGGAGACCGGCGAGATCGAGCTGGGCGACCTGCCCGAGCGCGAGCACATCGTCCACACCCACGCCTCGGTCACCCGCCGCCAGCAGACCTTCGGCTACACCGAGGAGGAGCTGCGCGTCCTCCTCGCGCCGATGGCCCGCACCGGCGCCGAACCGATCGGCTCCATGGGCACCGACTCGCCCATCGCGGCCCTGTCCGAGCGCCCGCGCCTGCTCTTCGACTACTTCACCCAGCTGTTCGCGCAGGTCACCAACCCGCCGCTGGACGCCATCCGCGAGGAACTGGTCACCTCGCTGCGCTCGTCGCTCGGCCCGCAGGGCAACCTGCTCGACCCGACCGCCGCCTCCTGCCGGTCCGTGGTGCTGCCCTTCCCGGTCATCGACAACGACGAGCTGGCCAAGCTCATCCACATC
The DNA here is from genome assembly GCF_053602155.1 of Streptomyces sp. NPDC004561. Lineage (NCBI taxonomy): Bacteria > Bacillati > Actinomycetota > Actinomycetes > Kitasatosporales > Streptomycetaceae > Streptomyces > Streptomyces sp. NPDC004561. The sequence continues at coordinate 3,286 of NZ_JBSGDB010000526.1, read as the reverse complement.
AACGCCGACGGCGACATGCCCGGCTTCAAGGCCGCGACCCTGTCGGGCCTGTACCGGGTCTCCGGCGGCGGCGACTCGCTCGCCGCGCGCATCGCGGAGATCTGCGCCGAGGCCGACGCGGCCATCGACAACGGCGCCCGTCTGATCGTCCTGTCGGACCGCCACTCGGACGCCGAGCACGCGCCGATCCCGTCGCTGCTGCTCACCGCGGCCGTCCACCACCACCTCATCCGCACCAAGCAGCGCACCCACGTGGGCCTGCTGGTCGAGGCCGGCGACGTCCGCGAGGTCCACCACACCGCCCTGCTCATCGGCTTCGGCGCCGCCGCCGTCAACCCGTACCTGGCGATGGAGTCCGTGGAGGACCTGCTGCGCGCGGGCACCTTCATCAACGGCGTCGAGCCCGAGCAGGCCATCCGCAACCTGATCTACGCCCTCGGCAAGGGCGTCCTGAAGGTCATGTCGAAGATGGGCATCTCCACCGTCGCCTCCTACCGCGGCGCACAGGTCTTCGAGGCCGTCGGCCTGGACGAGGCCTTCGTGGAGAAGTACTTCAACGGCACCGCCACCAAGATCGGCGGCGTCGGCATCGACGTCATCGCCAAGGAGGTCGCCGCCCGCCACGCCAAGGCCTACCCGGCCTCCGGCATCGCTCCCGCGCACCGCGCGCTGGAGATCGGCGGCGAGTACCAGTGGCGCCGCGAGGGCGAGCCGCACCTGTTCGACCCGGACACGGTCTTCCGCCTGCAGCACTCCACGCGCACCGGCCGCTACGACATCTTCAAGAAGTACACCTCCCGGGTGAACGAGCAGTCCGAGCGCCTGATGACGCTGCGCGGCCTGTTCGGCTTCAAGTCCGGCCGGCAGCCGATCCCCGTCGACGAGGTCGAGCCGGCGAGCGAGATCGTCAAGCGGTTCTCGACCGGCGCCATGTCGTACGGCTCCATCTCCAAGGAGGCGCACGAGACCCTCGCCATCGCCATGAACCAGCTGGGCGGCAAGTCCAACACGGGTGAGGGCGGCGAGGACCCGGAGCGCCTGTACGACCCGGCGCGCCGCTCGGCGATCAAGCAGGTCGCCTCCGGCCGCTTCGGCGTGACCTCCGAGTACCTGGTCAACGCGGACGACATCCAGATCAAGATGGCCCAGGGCGCCAAGCCCGGCGAGGGCGGCCAGCTGCCCGGCCACAAGGTGTACCCGTGGGTCGCCAAGACGCGTCACTCGACGCCGGGCGTGGGCCTGATCTCCCCGCCGCCGCACCACGACATCTACTCCATCGAGGATCTGGCCCAGCTGATCCACGACCTCAAGAACGCCAACCCGGCCGCGCGTGTCCACGTGAAGCTGGTGTCGGAGGTCGGCGTCGGCACGGTCGCGGCCGGTGTGTCCAAGGCGCACGCGGACGTCGTCCTGATCTCCGGCCACGACGGCGGCACCGGTGCCTCACCGCTGACCTCGCTGAAGCACGCGGGCGGCCCCTGGGAGCTGGGCCTCGCCGAGACCCAGCAGACCCTGCTGCTCAACGGCCTGCGCGACCGCATCGTCGTCCAGACCGACGGCCAGCTGAAGACCGGCCGTGACGTGATCATCGCCGCGCTGCTCGGCGCCGAGGAGTTCGGTTTCGCGACCGCGCCGCTCGTCGTCTCCGGCTGCATCATGATGCGCGTCTGCCACCTGGACACCTGCCCGGTCGGCATCGCCACCCAGAACCCGGTCCTGCGCGACCGCTTCGCCGGCAAGGCGGAGTACGTGGTGAACTTCTTCCGGTTCATCGCCGAGGAGGTCCGCGAGCTGCTGGCCGAGCTGGGCTTCCGCTCCATCGAGGAGGCCGTGGGCCACGCCGAGGTGCTCGACGTCGAGCGCGCGGTCGACCACTGGAAGGCGCAGGGCCTGGACCTGGAGCCGCTGTTCCACGTGCCCGACCTGCCCGAGGGCGCCGTCCGCCACCAGCTGATCGCCCAGGACCACGGCCTGGAGAAGGCCCTGGACAACGAGCTGATCAAGCTGGCCGCCGACGCGCTGGCCGCGAGCGACGCCACCGAGGCCCAGCCGGTGCGCGCCCAGGTCGCCATCCGCAACATCAACCGCACGGTCGGCACCATGCTCGGCCACGAGGTGACGAAGAAGTTCGGCGGCGCGGGCCTGCCCGAGGACACCATCGACATCACCTTCACGGGTTCGGCCGGCCAGTCCTTCGGCGCCTTCCTGCCGCGCGGTGTCACGCTGCGCCTGGAGGGCGACGCCAACGACTACGTCGGCAAGGGCCTGTCCGGCGGCCGGATCGTCGTCCGCCCGGACCGCGCGGCCGACCACCTCGCCGAGTACTCGACCATCGCGGGCAACACCATCGGCTACGGCGCCACCGGGGGCGAGCTGTTCCTGCGCGGCCGTACCGGTGAGCGGTTCTGCGTCCGCAACTCCGGGGCGCTGGTCGTCTCCGAGGGCGTGGGCGACCACGGCTGCGAGTACATGACCGGCGGTCACGCGGTCGTCCTCGGCCCGACCGGCCGCAACTTCGCGGCGGGCATGTCCGGCGGTGTCGCCTACGTCATCGACCTCGACCGCGACAACGTCAACGCCGGCAACGCCGAGTCGGTCCAGGCGCTGGACGACGCCGACAAGCAGTGGCTGCACGACGTGGTGCGCCGGCACGCCGAGGAGACCGGCTCGACGGTCGCCGAGAAGCTGGTCGCCGACTGGGACGCGGCCGTGGAGCGGTTCAGCAAGATCATCCCCAGCACGTACAAGGCAGTGCTCGCCGCCAAGGACGCCGCCGAGCGAGCCGGTCTCTCCGAGACCGAGATCACCGAGAAGATGATGGAGGCGGCGATCAATGGCTGACCCGAAGGGCTTCCTGAACCACGGCCGCGAGGTCGCCAAGACCCGTCCTGTCGGTGAGCGCGTCAAGGACTGGAACGAGGTCTACGTCCCCGGCTCCCTGCTGCCGATCATCAGCAAGCAGGCCAGCCGGTGCATGGACTGCGGCATCCCGTTCTGCCACAACGGCTGTCCGCTGGGGAACCTGATCCCGGAGTGGAACGACTACGCCTACCGCGAGGACTGGGCGGCCGCCTCCGAGCGCCTGCACGCGACCAACAACTTCCCGGAGTTCACCGGCCGCCTCTGCCCGGCCCCCTGCGAGTCGGCGTGCGTGCTCGGCATCAACCAGTCGCCGGTCACCATCAAGAACGTCGAGGTCTCGATCATCGACCAGGCGTGGGAGACCGACCACCCGGTACCGCTCACCCGGGAACAGGCCGCCCTGTACGAGGCGGTGGTGCGCGAG
>NZ_JBSGDB010000525.1:0-5731 GCF_053602155.1 Streptomyces sp. NPDC004561 | reverse complement strand
GGGCGGGCGGGCGCCGCAGCGGGAACCGGAAGCCGCCGGCGGCACGGCGGCGCGGCAGGACCACGACGGGTGAGAGCGCCTGGTCCCATGGCTGCGCGCCGGGGGAGGGAACGGTGCTTTCCGCAGTCACGAGTGGATGGACTCCCTGCACTCGGAGGACACGGGCGGGACTGTTTCGCTGTTCACCCCGGCGGCGTGGCCGAGGAGTTCGCGGTAGAGGGCCGCGACCCGCTCGGCGGTGTGCCGCACGTCGTGCGTGGCCAGGACATGCCGGCGCCCCTGGTCGCCGAGCGCCGTGCGCAGCGGCGGGTCGGCCAGCAGCCGGGCGACCGCCCCGGCCAGCGCCACCGGGTCCTCCGGCGGGACCAGGCAGTGCGCGGCGAGGGCGGCCGGGAGGCTCTCGCGGGCGCCGTCGACGTCGGTGAGCACGACGGGCCGACCGCAGCCCAGCGCCTCCAGCGGGGCGAGCGCCATGCCCTCCCAGCGCGAGGGCAGCACCACCAGGTCGGCGGCCCGGTACCAGGGCACGCTGTCGGCGACCGCGCCGGTGAAGCGCACGGAGGGGTGGGCCCGTTGGCGTAACACCTCGCGGTCCGGGCCGTCGCCGACCAGCACCAGGCGGGCCGTCGGCACCACGGCGAGGATCTGCTCCCAGGCCCGCAGCAGTACGTCCTGCCCCTTCTGGCGGCAGAGGCGTCCGACGCACACGACGACGGGCGCCGCCTCTGTCTCGCGTTCGGCGGCCGGTGCGTGCGGGACGTCCTCGGTGGCGCCCGGTGGGGGAGCGGGGGAGAAGCGGTCGACGTCGACGCCGTTGGGGACGACCGCGTACGCGGCGCGTACCCCGGCGCGCAGACCGGTCGCGCGCTCGGCCTCGCTGACGCACAGCACTCGGCCGGCCCAGCGCGCCCCCCACCGCTCCCAGCGCAGCGCCAGTGCCGAGGTGAGTCCGCCGACCGCCTCGAACGACCATGCGTGCGGCTGGAACACGGTCGGCACACGGCCGCGGACGGCGAGCCGGCCGGCCAGTCCCGCCTTCGCACTGTGCGCGTGCACCAGTTCGGGCCGTACCTCGTCGACCAGACGTACGAGCCGCCGTACCTCGCCCGGCAGCCCCGGACCGGGGGACCGGCCGGCCCGCCACTCGCGGACGTCGGCGCCCAGCTCCGCGAGGCCCGCGGCCAGTTCGCCGCCGGGGCAGGCCACCGTCACCCGCAGACCCGCCGCGAGCTGGGCCTTCGTCAGGTCCAGCAGGACCCGGGCGACACCGCCGTCGACGGGCTGCGCGAGGTGCAGGATCCGCGGCCGAGGGCCGGGTGCTGACTGGTGCATACGCGGGATACCTCGCTCACGGGGGCGCTCGGGAGTGTGGTCGGGAACGCGCCTCACACGTGCGCGTGGACGGCGGCGAAGCGCGCGCCGGCCCACACCGCGTCCGGGTGGGAAACGAGCCGGAAGCCCGGCTGGTCACCACCGGGCCGCCGGGTTGGGCCGCGATCGAACACATCGGCGCCGTGCCCGAGCGTCTCGGCGTACGCCGGACGCAGCCCCTCCGGTACGTCGCCGGGTTCGCCTTTCGTGGAGGTCGGTACTGCGTCCGAGGGGCCGCCGGTGCCGCGCGGAGCGACGGGCGCACGCCGGAGCCCGGCGGGGAGTGCGCGCGAGTCGCCTGTCGAACACGGTGGCGGAGCCAGGTACTTGCGCATGACCGGCGGCGCCCTTTCGCACGTGCTGGAGAGGTCCGCAACAGTAGTGGCCATCCGGACCAATGCGGAGAACAAGGTCAAGTGTGTCGGAATCGTGAAGGCGACTCTCTTCGCGCATCACCCCATTGGCGGCACAACCCCTTGAGGCGCCACGCGTTGACACAGCGCCGGGCATCCCGCCCGCATGTTGTGTCGATTCCAAGGAGTACCTCTCCATGTCGCGTATCGCGAAGGGTCTGGTCCTGACCTCCGCCGCCGTCGCGGCCGTCGCCGGCGGCGCCGGCCTGGCCGCCGCCAACTCCGACGCGCACGGTGCCGCCGCCACCTCCCCTGGTGTGCTGTCGGGCAATGTCGTCGAGGTTCCGGTCCACATTCCGGTCAACGCCTGCGGTGACACGGTCGACGTCGTCGGCCTGCTGAACCCGGCCTTCGGCGACACCTGCGTCAACGGCTGACGCCGGGGCGCAGCCCCTTCGACCGGCCGCCGGTCCCGCGTGTCCGTCGCGGGGCGGGCGGCCGGTTTGCGTCTCCCTCGGACGGATCACGGAACGTAGCGAGCGGTTGCGGAGAGCGATCGGTGAATCGACGGTGGGCTCAGGTCCCGAAATTCACCGAAAGGAATACCCATGCGTGGTCAACCCGCGTGGCGTCTTGCGTCCACCGCCCTTTGCGCCACTGTCCTTATCGGCATCACCGGTCCGGCCGCCGTGGCCGGGGATTCGGCGCGGGAACGCGCCGATACCGCCTCCCGGGCGGCTGTCCCTGGAGCGGACAAACTGCTCGCCCAGATCAGTGCCCTGAGTGCCACCGGCTCCGTTCCCCGTCCGGTCGTCGATCTGCTCAACCAGTCCCTGATGCAGGGCAAGTTGCCCGCCGACGAAGCCCGAAGGCTCGGCGACGCGGCGAAGAAATCCATTGCCGATGCGATGACGAACCGCCACTCCCGGGCCACCCGGAAGGTCGCCGCCACCCCGACTGCTGCGGCGACTCCCGCGGCCACCAAGCCGACGGCGACTGCGACTCCGGCTGCTGCCACACCGACGGCCGCTGCGGCGACTCCGACGGCTACGGCGAAGCCCGCGGCGACGGCGACCCCGGCGGCGCACGCGTCCCCGGCGGCCACCGCGACGCCCACCGCCACCACGGCCCCGACCAACTCCGCTGCTCCGACCAACTCCGCCGCTCCGACCACCCCCGCGAAGCCGTCGGTGTCCGCGAGTTCGTCCGTGCCCGCCGCCACCCCGTCGGCGTCCGCCGCCCTGGCCAAGCAGTTCGACGACGGCAAGTCGCGCGTGGTGCGTGACGCCACGAGCGACGCGATCAGCGCGCTGGACGCCGCGATCGACAACCTGGTGAAGGCGATCACCTCCGAAGCCGACCAGGTGGTCTCGTCCGCCACCGGCGTGGTGAACGACGTGGTGGACCTGCTGACTTCGACCCTCCTCGGCGCCGCCGAGCTGCCGACGCCCAGCGCCTCGGTGCCCTCCCTGCCCGCGACGCCGAGTCTCCCTGCGACCCCCAGTCTCCCTGCGACGCCGAGCCTGCCCGCAACGCCGAGCCTTCCTGCGACCCCGAGTCTGCCCACGACCCCGAGCCTGCCCGCAACGCCGAGCCTTCCTGCGACCCCGAGTCTGCCCACGACCCCGAGCCTCCCCGCCACGCCGAGCCTCCCCGCCACGCCGAGCCTCCCCGCCACGCCGAGCCTCCCTGCGACCCCGAGCCTGCCCGCGATCGGGTGACGCGAGACGTCCGACCCTCTCTCAGCCGTCGTGCCACCGGGCGCGACGGCTGAGGGCCTTTCCGGCGGCCGGTTCCCGGCGCTCCCAAGGGATCTCATATGTCTTCTCGGCCCGGGGTTTCCGGCCCGGGGAGGGCTCGTTAGGCACGGTGTCCGAATTCCCTGGGGTGACTTGAGTTGCCGAAGAAAGGAACACGATGAAGTCCCTGAAGGCTGCCGCCGTCGTTGCCGGTTCCGTGGCCCTCGCCGGCGTGACCGCGCCCGCGTTCGCCCACAACACCGCCGATCTGACGCCCACCAGCCTCAACGGCGCCGTCAACCAGCTCACCAAGGGCCCCCTCACCGTGCACGACGTGATGCCGCTGCAGCACCAGTCGAACGCGCTCGACACCGAGAACAAGGACTCCCTGCTCAACACGGTCAAGGGCGCCACCACCGCGGTGAACCAGCACAACCCGCTGCTCGGCGGCCTGCCCCTGCAGAGCTGACACCCCGGCTTGCGCACCGGGCCGGTACCGCACCCGCGGCACCGGCCCCGGCCCGTTCGAGGGCGTTTCCCTCAATCGTGTGGAGCCCCCCGGGCCACTGGTCCGGAAGGGTGAGAAGCCGCCGGGCGACGCGCGGACGCGTCGATAAGGTCGCGCGGTGACCTCAACCTCAACCGAAATCCGTCCCGCCGACCTCGGCACGCTCGTCGTCCTGGCCTGGAGCGGCGAGGCCCCCGACGGCACCGACATGCCCTACCTGCTGGCCTACTCCCTCGGGGACGCCGCGGGCGGTCCGGAGGCCACGGCGGCCGCGGTGGAGCAGCTGCTGGTGAGCAACGGGCTGCCCGTCGGCGGCGAACTGGTCGACGGCGCCACCAAGCCCAGCCTCCCCGTCGGCCTGCTGGTCGAGGCCGGCCAGGCCGTCGTCCGGATGCCGCAGCTGGTCGCCCAGGCCGACGCGCCGCCGGAGTGGCTCGCCGCCGTCGCCCGGCGCGGCTACGCCTACCTCGTCTTCACCACCCGCGCCTGGCCCGAGGGCAGGCCCGGCGAGGTCGTCGCGCCGGCCGCGCTGGCCGCGTTCGCCGGTGCCGAGCAGACCCTGACCGCCGCCGCGCACGTCATCCTTCCGGCTCGCAGCCTGCGCGGCTGATGCCCCGAACCCCGGTCGACGGCAAGGGTTTCGGCCTCCGTCTCGCACTCACCGGGGCGGGTGGTGTCCTGCGGCGGCGTGATGAAGAGCCATCAGGCCTCGGTGTTCGGGTTCCCCAACCCGATGCCGGGCCTGGTGGCCTACGGCATCGTCGTCTGCCTCGGCGTCGGCCTGCCGGCCGGCGCCCGCTTCCGGCATGCTCGTACTGACGCGCTGGTGGGACTTCTGGACGAGCTGAAGAATGACCAGCCGACTACTGGGGCGGTCGGGGGAATTGCGAACCGACGCCGTTTTCCGCCTCGTGGGACGCCAGTTACGCGGTACGGACGTCGAACCCCGCATTCCGAAAGGGACCGTACCTGACATGAAGCCGACCACCCGAGGATCCCTCGCCGCCGTCATCACGGGCGTCGCCGCCGCCGTCGCGGCCGGGGCCACCCCCGCCGCCGCGGTCGGCTCGGTCCCCGTCCCCGTGCCGCTGAACGGCGTCTCGCAGTCCCTCGGCGTGGAGGCGCCCAAGGCCGGTCTGGAGCTGCCGCTGCCGACGCCGGGCTCGCCCGGCGGCCCGCGCTTCGTCACCGGCAGCCTGCTGCCCGACCGGGTCCTGCCCCGGCTGCCGGTCGACGGCGCCCTGCCCGGCGGCGGTGTGCGGGCGCCCCTGCCGCGGGTGCTCGGCGACCGGTTCGACCACGTCGGCGTCGAGGCCCCCGCCTCCGGCCTGCGCACCCTCGGCCCCGGCCTGGACGTGGACGCCCCGCTGACCGCGCCCGACCCGCACCACTTCGGTCTGCCCGGCCTCAAGCTCCCCCGGGCGGGCGTCGTCGCCCCGGCCGTGCGCACCGTCGCCGGCGGGAGCCTGGGCGCGGGCCCCGGACTGTAGGGACGCACGGCACCCACCGTATGGCCCTTTGGTGGTGACCCCGTCCGCCCCCGGCCGGTTAGGGCGGTACGGACATCTGAACCCGGACGAGGAGCGAGCGATGGTCGTCGATGTGGGCGGAGCGGCGGTGGGCGCGGAGCGGCAGGCCAGAGTGGGGACGGCGGTACCGGCACGGAGAGAGGTGACGCGGGGTCTGCTGGCCTCCGTCGCCGCCCTGGCCCTGGCCCCGGTCGTCGCGGCCTCACGGCCCGCCGGGCGGACCGGGCAGCA
>NZ_JBSGDB010000524.1:0-5755 GCF_053602155.1 Streptomyces sp. NPDC004561 | reverse complement strand
GGTCGTCTTCCACCTCAACAAGTCGGACGCCACCTTCCCGTTCGTTCTGGCGACCCCCGCCATGTCCATCGTCGGCGTCCCGGGCCGCCTTGTACAGGTCGCCGTGGCGCTTGGTGACGGTGGTGCGGCGCAGCTGCTCGTCGGCCTCGCACAGGTCGAGCAGCACCTGCCCCTTGCGGATCTGCGGGCGCCGGACGACCCGGGCGGGGGCCGGGGCGGCGGGCAGCCGGGTGGCCGCGACGTAGGCGAACTTCTCGTCCTCGTAGGCCAGCGAGCCGCCCTTGACCTGGCGGTGCAGGGAGGAGCGGCCGACCCGGGCGGCGAAGTGGCACCAGTCCGTGCCGGGCACGATGGGGCAGGCGGCGCTGTGCGGGCAGGGCGCGGCGATCCGGAACCCGGCCCGGACCAGCCGGTCGCGGGCCTCGATGACGCGGTCGTACCCGGCGGGGGTGCCGGCCTCCACGATGACGACGGCCTTCGCCGCGTCGGCGGCGGCGTCGACCAGCGCGGCGCGGTCGGCCTCGGCGAGTTCGTTCAGGACGTACGACACCGTGACCAGGTCGGTGCTCTCCAGGGTGAGGGCGGAGCCGATCCGGGCGCGCTGCCAGCGGGCGTCCGCCAGCGCCGGATTGGCCGCGGCGATCTCCCGGCCGAGGGCGAGCGCGGGTTCGGCCCAGTCCAGCACGGTCACCGGGCGGGTCCCGGCCCAGGTGGCGGTCACCGCCCAGGTCGCCGCGCCGGTGCCGCCGCCGACGTCCGCGTGGCTGCCGGGCGCCCAGCCGGGCACCGCGTCCGCGAACGCGCCCAGCGCCGAGCGCACCGCCTCGAAGGTCGCGGGCATCCGGTAGGCGGCGTACGCGGCCACGTCGGCGCGGTCCCGCAGGATCGGCGCGTCGGTGGGAGTGGCTCCGCGGTAGTTGGCGATGAGCCGCTCGACGGCTCCCGCGGCCTGGGTGGGCGGGAGTCCGGCGAGGACGTCGTCGAGGGCGGAGCGGAGGCGCTCGGCCGGGCGTACGGGGTCGTTCACCATGCGATTCTCTCAGGTGCCCGGGCGGTCAGGCACCGCGTACCGCCCTGGCCAGAAGGGTCCCGATCGCCGCCCTCGGCCGGCTGTCCGGCGGCCGGCGTCTGGGGTGCACGGTGTTGGCCAGCAGCACCAGGAACGTGTCCGTCGCCGGGTCCAGGACCAGGGAGGTGCCGGTGAAGCCGGTGTGGCCCGCCGCGCCCCGGCCCGCCAGCTCGCCCATGAACCACGGCTGGTCGATGGCGAAGCCCAGCCCCGGCGGGGTGAGCAGGAGTTCCACGAAGTCGGGGCCGAGTATGCGGGCGGGGCCGTAGGAGCCGCCGGCGAGCAGGCTCCGGCAGAAGACCGCGAGGTCGTGCGCGGTGGAGAACAGGCCCGCGTGCCCGGCCACCCCGCCGAGCGCCCAGGCGTTCTCGTCGTGGACGACGCCGCGGAGCATGCCCCGGTCCGCCTTGGCCCACGGCCGTCGCTGGTCCTCGGTGGCCGCCGCGCCCGGGCAGGGCCCGAAGGCGGTGGCGGTCATGCCGAGCGGCCGGGTGATCCCGTCGCGCACGAGGACGTCGAGGGTGCGGCCGGTGACGCGCTCCAGCACGAACTGGAGCAGGAGCATGTTCAGGTCCGAGTACCGGTACTCGCCCGGCGCGCTCGTCGGCGGCTCGGCGCGCAGCATCGCCAGCCGGGCCGTGTCGTTCGGGCAGTCGTGGAGCGGGAGTTCGGGCCGCAGGCCCGAGGTGTGGGTGAGCAGCTGCCGTACGGTGACTCCGTACGCGGCGGCGGCGCGGAACTCGGGCAGGTAGTCGCCAACCCGGGCGTGCATGCCGAGGGTGCCGCGCTCGATCTGCTGCACGGCGGCGACCGAGGTGAACAGCTTGGTGAGGGAGGCCAGGTCGAAGGGGGTGTCGACGGTGACCGGCACTCGGGCGGCGGGCGGCAGTTCGATGCCGGCGCCGGTCTCGGGGTCGTATCCGGAGTAGCGGACGGCCCAGCCCGAGGCCTCGGCCACGGCGATCACCGGCCCGCGGCCGGCCAGCACGACGGCGCCGGCCGCCCAGGGGCGTTCTCCGTTGGTGAGGGCGTGCACCTCGCCGACCAGGTGCCCGAGTGCGGCAGGGTCCAGCCCGGCCCGTTCCGGTGTGTCGGCGCGCAGTTTCGGTGCGCTCAGTTCTCGTCTCCCTCCGACCCCGCACGCGCGTTCCCCCGCGTGTTCCAGGGACGGCACATTCCCACGAAGCAGGCCACCGCGACCAGTGCTCCCACCAGTTGGACGACGGCCATCGGCACGGCGGTGTGCTCACCGGCGACTCCGACGAGCGGGGAGGCGACCGCGCCGACGAGGAAGGAGGAGGTGCCGAGCAGCGCGGAGGCGGAGCCGGCGGCGTGCCGGGTGCGCTGCAGGGCGAGGGACTGGGCGTTGGGCAGGGTGATGCCCATCGCGGACATGAGGACGAAGAGGGCGGCGGCGACCGGGGCCAGTCCGGTCCTGCCGAGGGCGCCGGTGGACATCAGCAGCAGGGCGGTCGCGGCGAGCACGATCACGGTGAGGCCGGTGGCGAGCACCTTGTCCAGGCTGACCCGGCCGACCAGCACCTTGCCGTTGATCTGTCCGGCGGCCACCAGGCCCACCGAGTTGAGGCCGAACAGCAGGCTGAAGGTCTGCGGGGAGGCGCCGTAGATCTCCTGGACCACGAAGGGGGAGGCGCTGATGTAGGCGAACAGCGCGGCGAAGGCGAAGCCGCCAGCGAGCGTGTAGCCGGTGAACGGGAGGTCGGCGAGCAGCGCGCGCATCGAGCGCAGGGCCTCCCCGACTCCCCCGCCGTGCCGCCCGGCGGGCGGCAGCGTCTCGGGCAGCCGGAGCCAGACCAGCGCGCCGAGCAGCACGCCGACCACGGTGAGGACGACGAACACGCCCCGCCAGTCGGTCACCCGCAGGATCTGGCCGCCGATCAGCGGGGCCACGATCGGCGCGACCCCGGAGACCAGCATCAGAGTGGAGAAGAAACGGGCCATCGCCACACCGTCGTACAGGTCGCGTACGACGGCCCGCGCGATGACGATGCCGGCCGCGCCGGCGAGGCCCTGCACCAGCCGGAAGGCCACCAGGGTCTCGACGTCCGGGGCGAGGGCGCACAGGGCGGTGGCGAGGAGGTAGCCGGCGAGGCCGGTGAGCAGCGGGCGGCGGCGGCCCCAGCGGTCGCTCATCGGGCCCACGACCAGCTGCCCGAGCGCCATGCCCAGCAGGCAGGCGGTGAGGGTGAGCTGGACGGTGGCGGCGGGCGCGCGCAGGGACCGGGTGACCTCGGGTAGCGACGGGAGGTACATGTCCATCGCGAGCGGGGGTGTCGCGGTGAGGCCGCCGAGGACGAGGGTGACGAGCAGGCCGGTGCGCCGGGTGGCGGCGGCCGAGGAGGTCGCGGGGGTGGACGTGTGCTCCGGTGTCGGCACCGCCGCGTGCTCGGCCATGTGTCCCCCCTCTGTGAACCAACCGGCACCTATGCTCTCAGCTCGTACACACTGCCGAGGCACACATGAGCGAGGGCGGGGCGATGGCGGAGCAGAGCGTGCGCTGGGGGATTCTGGCGACGGGCGGGATCGCGGCGGCGTTCGCGGCGGACCTGGTGGATCTGCCGGACGCGGAGATCGCGGCGGTGGCCTCGCGCAGCCGGGAGTCGGCGGAGGCGTTCGCGGAGCGGTTCGGGGTCGAGCGGGCGTACGGCGACTGGGCGTCCCTCGCGGCGGACGGGGACATCGACGTCGTGTACGTCGCCACCCCGCACGCGGCGCACCGGGCGGCCGCCGGGCTGTGCCTGGAGGCCGGGCGGAACGTGCTGTGCGAGAAGCCGTTCACGCTGAACCTGCGCGAGGCGGAGGAACTCGTCGCGCTGGCGCGGGAGCACGACCGCTTCCTGATGGAGGCGATGTGGATGTACTGCAGTCCGCTGGTGCGGCGGCTGAAGGCGCTGGTGGCCGACGGGGCGATCGGCGAGGTGCGCACCGTGCAGGCGGACTTCGGGCTGGCCGGGCCCTTCCCGCCGGCGCACCGTCTGCGGGACCCGGCGCTGGGCGGCGGGGCGCTGCTGGATCTCGGCGTGTACCCGGTGTCGTTCGCGCAGTTGCTGCTGGGCGAGCCGGACTCGGTCGCGGCGAGCGCGGTGCTGTCCGAGGAGGGCGTCGACCTCCAGACCGGTGCGCTGCTGTCCTGGGAGAGCGGCGCGCTGGCCTCGCTGCACTGCTCGATCGTGGGCGGTACGGGCGTCACCGCTTCGGTGACCGGTTCCCGGGGCCGGATCGACGTCCCGTCCGGCTTCTTCCACCCCGACCGTTTCGTACTGCACCGGGACGGCCGGGACCCCCAGGAGTTCACCGCCGACCCGGCCGACGGGCCGCGCACCAGCCTGCGGCACGAGGCCCGGGAGGTCATGCGGGCGCTCAGGGCGGGCGAGAAGGAGTCCCCGCTGGTGCCGCTGGAGGGCACGCTGGCCGTGCTGCGGACGCTGGACGCGCTGCGGGAGCGGATCGGGGTGCGCTACCCCGGGGAATCGGTGACGGCGGCCGTCTAGTGCTGTGACCGGGAAGGGGTTCGCGAGCCGGTGAACCTTTCCGGTCGCAGCACCAGCCGTATGACGGACACCCGATTCCGCATGGCGGACTCTCCACCTACGCTGCGGTGCCATGACTGACAGGCAATCGAAGATCGCGGTCGTGACGGGCGCCGGCTCGGGCATCGGGCGGGCCGTCGCGGTGGAACTGCTGCGCGCCGGCTGGTCGGTGGCCCTGGCCGGCCGGCGCACCGAGCCGCTGGAGCGGACGGCGGCGCTGGCGCCCGGGGGTGCCTCGCTCACCATGCGCGCCGACGTGTCCCGGCCCGATGACGTGACGGCGCTGTTCACGGCGACCGTGGACCGGTTCGGGCGGCTGGACCTGCTGTTCAACAACGCGGGCACCTTCGGGCCCGGCGGGGTCCCGGTCGAGGAACTGCCCTACGACGCCTGGCGGCACGTGGTGGACACCAACCTCAACGGGGCGTTCCTGTGCGCCCAGGCGGCGTACCGGCAGATGAAGGACCAGGACCCGCAGGGCGGCCGGATCATCAACAACGGCTCCATCTCGGCCCACACGCCCCGCCCGCTCTCGGTCGCCTACACCGCGACCAAGCACGCGCTGACCGGCCTGACCAAGTCGCTCTCGCTGGACGGACGGCCGTACCGCATCGCGGTCGGGCAGATCGACATCGGCAACGCGGCCACGGACATGACGGCCCGGATGCAGACCGGCGCGCTCCAGGCGAACGGCGAGGTGGCGCCGGAGCCGGTGATGGACGTGGCCGACGTGGCGCGCACCGTGCGGCACATGGCCGAGCTGCCGCTGGAGGCGAACGTGCAGTTCGCGACGGTGCTGGCGACGGCGATGCCGTACATCGGGCGGGGCTGACACCGGCTCACGGGCGGGGCGGACCGCGGCTCACGGGCGGGGCGAACCCTGCCCTACGGGCGGAGCCGAATCTGCTTACACAAACGGAATTTGAACATCCGCCCCATTGCGGCCGGTCGAGGCCATATGCTCAACTTTCCTCCACGAGAGCTTCACAGTTGGAGCACGTGGATTCCGTAGCCACACCCAGGGGGAAGGCGGCGGCCGTTCCACCGGACCGGAGTTGGGGGTGGGCCTCGCGCGGGACTGCCGAGCTGGGTGGATCCCGATGCGGCCGCGCACTTCGTCCAGGACATGACCAGC
>NZ_JBSGDB010000523.1:0-5764 GCF_053602155.1 Streptomyces sp. NPDC004561 | reverse complement strand
GCGCTCAGCGCCACCAGGTACCGGATCCCGAAGCCGACCGCCATCGCCAGCAGCACGGCCAGGAGGAACGCCGCCCAGGTGCCCACGTCGGCCGGATACCGCACGTACAACGCCCCGGAGGGCTTCTCGGTGGCGCTGCCGGGCGGCTGGAAGCGGCTGACCACCTCCCGGGTGACCGATCTCGCCTACCGCGTCACCTTCGGCACGGACGGCGCCTCCCCCACCCTCGCCGTCACCTACAGCGAGCGCGTCGGCCCCGATCCGGTCGCGGTCTGGCGGGACGACGTCGAGCCGGGCCTGCGACGGCTCGCCGGGTACCAGCGCGTCGGTGCGGTCCGGGCCACCACCTACCAGGGCCACCCGGCCGCGGACCTGGAGTGGCTGGCCGGGTCGGGCGACGCGCGCGTGCGCACCTTCGGCCGTGGATTCCTCCTCGGCGGCGGCCGGGGCTTCTCCCTGCGCTTCACCACCCCGGCCGGGACCTGGGACGACGCCGCCGACCGGCTGGCGCTCAGGACCTTCCTGCGGACCTTCCGCGAACCCGGGCGCTGACCGCCCCGGCGGTGCCGCCGGGCCGTTTTCCGTCGGCCGGCCCGGGGACTCGCTCCTTATGGTGCAAATCGGATACACGATGATGACCGAGCAGACCGGCCCCCGGGACCTGGTGGACCACCTGGTGCGCGCCGAGGACGCGGGGTTCGACTTCTCGGTGACCTCGGACCACTACTTTCCGTGGCTGCGCGCGCAGGGTCACTCCTCGTACGCGTGGAGCGTGCTGGGCGCAGCCGCCCAGGCCACCTCGCGGATCCCGCTGATGACCTACGTCACCTGCCCCATCCTGCGCTACCACCCGGCCGTGGTGGCGCAGAAGGCGGCCACCATGCAGCTGCTGTCCGAGGGCAGGTTCCGGCTAGGGCTGGGCGCCGGCGAGAACCTCAACGAGCACGTGGTGGGCGGCGGCTGGCCACCGGTGGACGTGCGCCACGAGATGCTGGAGGAGGCGGTGGAGATCATCCGCGCACTGTTCCGGGGCGGCCATGTCACCCACCACGGACCGCACTACGACGTGGAGTCGGCCCGGCTGTGGGACCTGCCGGACCAGCCGCCGCCCATCGGGATCGCCGTCTCCGGCGAGCAGTCCTGCAAGCTCGCCGGGCACCTCGCCGACCTGGTGATCGCGACCGAGCCGAAGGCGGGCCTGCTGGAGGCCTTCGACCGGCACGGCGGCAGCGGGAAGCCCCGGGTCGGCCAGCTGCCGGTGAGCTACGGCACGGACCGGGACACGGCCGTCGAACGGGCACACGCCCAGTTCCGCTGGTTCGGGCTGGGCTGGAAGGTGAACTCCGAACTGCCGCACCCCGACTCCTTCGAGTCCGCGACGCAGTTCGTCACTACCGACGACGTCGCCTCGTCCATTCCGTGCGGCGACGACCCGGACGCCTTCGTCGAGGCCGTACGCCCGTACGCCGAGGCCGGTTTCGGGGAGGTCGCCCTGGTGCAGATCGGCGGGGACACGCAGCCGGAGTTCCTCGACTGGTCGGCGAAGACCCTGCTGCCGGCACTCCGGGAGGCGTTCGGCTGACCCGCGGGCCGCTCGGCCGGGGCGGGCCCGTCAAAGCATGGCCAATGGGTCCATATAGGCTTCGTGTCCGCACCCGGCCCCGGGTGCGGTCCTCCCAGCCGTTCCCGCAGGAGAGTCATCCGTGTCCCTGGTCATCGAGCCGTCGTCCGAGACGTCCGCCCCGGCCGCGCCGCCGCTGTCCGACCTCGTGGCGCGCGACGCCCGAGAGTTCGGCGTCTACGCGCGCACCGGAGGCTGGGCCTTCGCGCTGATGGTGGCGCGCAGCGTGCGGCCGGGCGGGCAGGCCGCCGGCGAGACGCCGAAGGTGCCGGCGAAGGAGTTCGCGGAGCTGGCCGGGTGCTCCGCGGAGCGGGTCATGCGCTACTACCGGGCCTGGGACCGGGCCGCGGACGACGGTCTCGTCCCGCACTTCGAGGCGCTGCGGCCGGGCCAGGACGTGGAGCTGCCGGACGCCGACGTGTGGCTGAGCTACTACGCCTCGCGCAACAGCGCCACCTCCGAGCGCGGTACCGCGATCGCCCAGGCCGCCGAGGCGGAGGGCATCCGCCCCACCAAGGCCCTGGAGGTCGCCGAGAACCCCACCGCGCTGCGCGCCGCGATCCTCGCCGACCCCGCCACCGCCCGCGCGGCCCGCGCCGCCCTGCTGGACCGGGTCAGGGAGGACGCCGGCCTGCAGGCGGAGCTGGCCCGGGACGTCGTACGGACCGACGATCTGAAGAAGGCCGTGGCGAGCGAGAGCCGGGCCGCCGACCGGATCGGCTACGTCCGCCAGATCGCCGAGTCCGGGCAGATCAGGACTCCGGCCGGGCAGACCGTGGAGGCGCCCGCCGAGCTGCGCGAGGAGGCCGAACGGCATCTGTCGCTGATCGACGAGCTGGAGGACGGCGAGGACACCGGCGAGTGGGCGACCGACGCCTACGACTCCATGCGGTCGCTCGTCGCCGAGGCGGTCGAGGCCGACCCCGAACTGCGTGTCCAGGAACGGCGGACGAGGTTCTACAGCGGCCTGCAGAAGGCGACCAGGGCGTTCGAGGAGCTGACGTTCGACGACGCCGGGGATTTCTACGAGGACGACATGGTCCAGCGGCTGGAGGAACTCCAGCAGGCCATCGGCACCTGCCTGACGGCGCTGCGGGGTGTGCGGGGAAATCAGTCGGTCGGGTGAGCAACCTGGCCGAAGCGGGGGTACTAGAGGGCTCTACGCCGTTCGTTCCCGGAGGCCCTCGCATGAAGTCGTTCGTGCACAAGACCCTGGTGGTCCAGCTCCGTGCGCAGGGCACCGACCGGTGCCCCGTGCTCGCCCATCTCAGCTACGACGCCGACGACCCGTTCGCCGTCACGGCCGTCTTCGGTCACGACGGCCATGTGCTGGCCAGCTGGCGGCTGGACCGGGAGATGCTCTCCGACGGGCTGACCGGGCGGGTCGGCGTCGGTGACGTGCGCCTGCGTCCGGCCACCACGGGGATGTGGCGGGAGCTGCGCATGGATTTCCTCGGCGACGTGCGACCGGACGGCAGCAGGCACCACGCGGTGGTGTTCGCCTGGGCTCCGGCGGTCGCCGCCTTCCTGCGCGAGACCCACCGGATCGTGCCGCCCGGGAGCGAACGCGTCCCGGTGGACGAGCTGTTGGCGGACATCCTCTCCGCGGGCTGAGCGGCCGGGGGCCGGCCGGCGGATCCGGGAGCCGGCGGCCCTCGCTCCGGCCGGACGCCGTCCACCGCATGGACGGCGACGACCCGGTCAAGTCGGGTTGCACGGCAGGGACTACGGGGTCTCGGGGGCCAGGATGAAGAGGCCGGCGACCTTCTCGTCCGCGTCGAACGCGACCCGGGCCTTCATGTCGCCGGCCTCGTAGCGCAGGGGGATGTCGACGACGGTGTGGTCGCCGATGCGCCGGACGAACGGCTCGGCCTCGCCGAAGCTCTCGAAGGCGCCCACCATGCCGGCGACCGTGGCCATGCCGCTGCCCCGCACCTCGTCGGTGAACGCCTCCAGGACCTGGGCGTTGAAGGACCGCCTCGCCTTCTCCATACGTCCTTCGAGCACGTCGGTGACGATCTCGATGGCGCGCTCGGCGGCGTCCGCCATGCGCACGGTCTTGTCCATGGGTTCTCCCGTCCGGGGATCGATGGGTTTGCCGAACCGCTGGAAGGCGGCCTGGCGGGTGACTCCGAGCAGGTCCCCGATCTCCTGCCAGGTGTGACCGGCGTCCCGGCTCTGCTGCACGCACAGCCTGAGGACCTGTTCCGCCGCCTCGTCCACGCCCCGGGCGCGTCGCACCAGGTCGAGGTAGGCGGGCGGGGCCAGCGGGCTGCCCACCGCCTCGACCAGGGCCGAGGCCTGTTCGGCCAGCAGGGAACTCAGGGCGGAGAGACTCGTCGAAGCATCGGCCACACGTAAAGGATGTCTTTACGGCATCACGACGTCAAGGTTTCCTTTACAGCGGTCCGGCCTCATGCCTCCGGCGCGGTCGGGAACGGCTAGTGGTCGACCGGCGGGCGGGTGTGCCGGCGGCGGGCCCACAGGGGCAGGCCGTACCAGCACAGGACGTACCAGGCGACGACGCCCGCGACCACCCACGCCAGAGAGCTGTCGCCGGTGGCCACGCGGAGGACGAGCAGCAGGGCGCACGTCATCGTGGCGAGCAGCATGAAGAGGCCGACGAGGGTCATCCAGGAGGCGAGCCGCACCGCCTGGGGCTTGACCCGGCGGCCGGAGACCAGGCGGTGCAGGGACACCGGACCGATGAGGGCGCCGGTGGCGCAGGAGCCGAGGACCACGGTGACGATGTAGATGGTCTGGTCGGTGTCGGTGAGCCCGGCGTACTTCGGCTGGAAGGCGACGGTCAGCAGGAAACCGAACAGGATCTGCACGCCCGTCTGGGCGACGCGGACCTCCTGGATGAGCTCGACCCACATACGGTCGGCCCGTTCCTCCTCCGTCTCGTTCCGCCCCCTGCGCCGCCCGTCCTCACTCATGCGGTGCGTGTAACCGTCCGCCCGTCCGTTCAAACGGTGTGCGCCGCCGTGACTACCAGCGGTGTTCGACCTGATCCTTGATGCGCCGGTCGTACAGCTCCCGGATCGCGGTGAAGGTCCCCGCGGGCAGCGGCGGCAGCTTGGCGGCGGCCGCGTTGGCGCGTGCCTGCCCGGGGTTGCGGGCGCCGGGGATCACCGTGGTGACGCCGTCCTGCTCGATGATCCAGCGGAGCGCCAGCTGGGCCGGGGTGTAGCCCTCGGGCGCGAGCGCCGCGAACTCGGCGGCCGCCTCGACGCCCGTCGCGTAGTCGACGCCGGAGAAGGTCTCGCCCTGGTCGAAGGCCTCGCCGTGCCGGTTGAAGGTGCGGTGGTCGTTCTCGGCGAAGACCGTGTCCTTCGTGTACTTGCCGGACAGCAGCCCGGAGGCGAGCGGCACGCGCGCGATGACGCCGACGCCGGCCTCGCGGGCGGCGGGCAGCACCTCGCGCAGGGGCTTCATGCGGAACGGGTTGAGGATGATCTGCACGCTCGCCACATGCGGCCGGGCGATCGCGGTCAGCGCCTGCGCGCAGGTCTCGACGCTCACTCCGTAGGCGGCGACGCGCTCCTCCTCGACCAGGGTGTCCAGGGCGTCGAACACCGCGTCGGAGGAGTAGACCTCGGTGGGCGGGCAGTGCAGCTGCACCAGGTCGATGCGGTCGACGCCGAGGTTGCGGCGCGAACGGTCGTTCCAGGCGCGGAAGTTGTCGAGGACGTAGTTCTCCGGGATCTGCTCGGCCCGGCGGCCCATCTTGGTGGCCATCAGCACGTGCAGATCGGGCCGGCTGCGCAGGAACGTGGCGATGGTCTCCTCGCTGCGCCCGTCGCCGTAGACGTCGGCGGTGTCGAAGAAGGTGACCCCGGACTCGGCCGCCGCCTCCAGGACCGCCTCGGCCTCCCTGTCGTCGACGTCACCCCAGTCGGCGCCCAGCTGCCATGTGCCGAGGCCGACGACCGATGCCCACTGACCCGACCTGCCCATCACACGTTCGTCCATGGCGCCAGTCTGACACCCGGCGCCGCGTCATGCGGAACGCACCGCTCCGCCGGGCGAGGTGCGCGCGGCCCCCGCCCGGGCGCGGGTCACGGTCCGGGGGTCAACTGCGCCTGTACGACGGGTCCGTAGCGGTCCGCGACGAGGTCGATGCCGGCCTCGCGCAGGTGC